>JBAYAG010000024.1:0-7932 GCA_041669885.1 Minisyncoccota bacterium
CGAAAAATCAAAAACTCCTCGTTACACTCGTCAAACAATTTGATTTTTCTAAAAACTTCATTATTTTTTTAAATTTACTACATTAACCCGTTCAGAAAACATGTTCGCTCGCTAGTGCTAATGCAAATACAAAATACTATAAAATGGTTTTTTTAAAAAAATTACTCACTGGTGAAAAATACAATAAAAAATCAGGTGAGCCCTTGAGAATTCAAAAAGGGGTCTCCTAGTTTTTTATCCTCTATTGAGGGTATTTTTTATTTAAAATCAAAATGTACCTTATTACCATATCTAAGGTCTATATGATTAATCTTTGTTATTTCTTCTATCTCAGTTTTTATATAATTATTTTCTATTAAAGTACTCAATTTTAATAGATTTTTTGAAAAGTCTTCTTCATCATCAAACATTATTTTTGCACCTCCAGAAAGAGTGACTTCATACTGATGTCCATCTATAGCAAAAAATGATTCTGGTTCAAAACCCATCTTTCTTATTTCTGATATAAAAATTTTTATTTCTTCAAATTTATCAGGATCAAAATAATTTCTACCGATAGGATCATCATCTAAAATCAAGCCATAATATTTCAAAAAAATATTATTTGTAAAATATGGAGCTTTAGCAAAAATGAAACCAAAATCATCCATAAAATAACAATCGCTAATTTCTTTTAATTGTTTAAAACACCAAATACTTTCTGATACCCTCTCTGAAATAGTAATTTTAATTTCATTAAGATTTTCAAAATTAATTTTTACTGTCTTGACTTTCTTAATGTTTTTTAAAATTTCCTTTGATATCTTAAATCTTTGTAAAAGAAAAATATTGTCAGTTGGTATAATCCATAAATATCTTTTGTTTAACTTTTCTTCTACTATATTACTAATCTCCTCTATTGATACAGAAGAATTACCAACTACAGAAACATTTTTAATTCTTATTTTGTCATTCGTAAGAAATAAAATAAAAAGAGAAATAAGAAGTAAAATAAAAACAAAAATAACTCCTATTTTTTTTATAAAAATAGTTTTTCTTTTTTTACTCAAAGATGAGCTAATTTTTGACTTCGGCATATTTTTATAAATTATAACATTTCAAAATTATATTTGCGAAGAAAAATAATATCCCGGATTACTTCGTTTTGCTCGCAAAGACACAAAAACCATATTGTATTGTCTTTGCGAGCAAAGCGAAGCAATCCAAAGCTAATTATAATTAAATTAAAAAACAATCGAAGTGATACTTCGATTGTTTTTTAATTTAATTTTTATTATATAGTTTTATTCCCTATAAATTCTTTCCCTCCCATATATTTTCTCAAACCTTCTGGGATCTTTACACTTCCATCTGCTTGCTGATTATTTTCAATCAATTGGATTAAAACTCTTGGCGTAGCAATAGCAGTATTATTTAGAGAATGAACAAATTTCATCTTACCATATTCATCTTTATATCTAATATTTAATCTTCTAGCTTGAAAATCATGAAAATATGAACATGAATGTGTCTCTCTATATTTACCTTGTGATGGAACCCATGCTTCAATATCATATTTCTTTACTTGTCCAAGACCCAAGTCTCCTCCACAGTTTGCAACAACATGATATGGTATCCCTAAAGCTTGCAATATTCCTTCTGAATTTTCTAAAAGTTCTTCATGATATTTTACGCTTGTTTCGTGAGATGCTTCACAAAGTATAACTTGTTCAAATTTATAAAATTCATGAACTCTCATTATACCTTTTGTATCTTTACTATAGCTTCCTGCTTCTCTTCTAAAACATGGAGAGAATGCCAACATCTTTTTTGGTAAATCCTCTTTTCTTAAAGTCTTATCTGCATAGTAACTCATAGTTGCAACCTCAGCTGTTCCAGCTAGATAATCCGTGTCTTGAGTCTTGTATATCTCATCTTCACCCTGTGGAAGATACCCTGTTCCCAAAAGAGTTTCTCTTTTAACAAGTGAAGGAACAATCATAAAAGAATATTCTGGATGTTTCTCTCTAAATAAATCGAGAGCGAGCTGCCAAATAGCAAACTCAAGCTCTGCGCCCTCATTTTTCAAAAAATATCCACGGAATCCTGCAACCTTTGTACCAGTATCAAGATCAACAAGTCCAAGTCTTTCCATAATCTCAATATGATCTTTTACAGGAAAATCAAACTTTGGTATTTCTCCCCAAACTTTTACTTCTTTATTTGATTCATCATTATCACCTTCTGGAACAGAGATATCTGGAATATTTGGAACAGTAAGCATAAGCAACTGCCATTCTTTCATAACCTCTTTTAATTGTTCCTCTTCTTTTTGCAATTCTTCCTTCAATTTTTTCATTTCAGCAAAGAGAACGTTTTTTGCTTCTTGATCTGCGATTTGGGGTAGTCTGGAACTTACGAGATTTTGCTCAGCTCTTTTTTCTTCTATAGATGCAAGAAGTTTCTTTCTAGAGTCGTCTGCTTTTATTAAAGGTTCTACATCAAACTTCAAATGCTTTTTTCTAGCACCTTCTGTAATAAGTTCTTTATTCTCTCTTATAAATTTTATATCTAACATTTTTTCTTGTCCAACCAAAATATTTTGTCTTATAAAATTAATATTTTATTTAAATATATTTTGGTTTAGGATAATTACTCTATTAATAAATGCGAAATCTCGTAAAAATCGCTATTTAATATTAGCAACATTTGATAAAATAAACAAATGATGTTAAAAGACTTTAAAATAGAAACTTTAGAAGGAGA
This sequence comes from Minisyncoccota bacterium, assembly GCA_041669885.1. Classification (GTDB taxonomy): domain Bacteria; phylum Patescibacteriota; class Minisyncoccia; order Phycocordibacterales; family GWA1-40-21; genus Bog-1340. The sequence continues at coordinate 2,746 of JBAYAG010000024.1, forward strand.
AGAAATCCCAGAATTACTACGAGAAATAACCGACTGTCCAGAAAAACTTTTTATTCAAGGTAAACTATCAAATAAAGATAACAAGATACTCGCTGTTATTGGTTCAAGAAAATATACACCTTACGGAAAAGATGTCTGTGAGAAACTCATATCTGGACTTCGAGGATATGATATTACAATAGTCTCTGGTCTTGCCTTAGGAATAGATAGTATTGCTCACAGAAGTGCATTAGACGCCGGGCTAAAAACAATAGCAGTTCCCGGCTCTGGTTTAGATGAATCTGTACTTTATCCTAGTACACATAAAAATCTTGCATTAAAAATTCTAGAAAATGGTGGGGCTTTGATTTCAGAATTTGAACCAAAATTTCACGCAACACCATACAGTTTTCCACAAAGAAATAGAATTATGGCTGGGCTCTCTCATGCAGTACTTGTAATAGAAGCAGAAATAAAATCTGGTACACTCATCACCTCAAAGTTTGCAACAGAATACAACAGAGATGTTCTCACAGTCCCTGGTTCTATTTTTTCTAAAAATTCTGAAGGACCAAACATGCTTATACGACTCGGGGCTACACCAATACGCTCAAGTGAGGATATTTTAGAAGCACTTAGTTTTAAAATAAATGAAGAACCAAAAAATTTAGAATTAAAATATGCCGATTGTGGAGATGATGAAATGCTTATAGTAAAAATTCTTTCCGAACCGATGACTAAAGATGACTTGATGAGAAAACTAAAAATACCAATATCAAAAATAAATATAATCCTTTCAATAATGGAGATTAAAGGATTAATCAAAGAAAGTATGGGAGAAATTAGATTGACTTAAACATTTAAAGTAATAGTATTCTATCTAGGAGAGTAATGGATTGCTTTAGAGCCCTTGGGATTAGACACCCCCATTGTTCAAACAATCCCTTATGCGTGTCCGTAAACTCGTGATAAGGACAAACAGTTTTTTTCTGGTCAACCATATACTTACGCGAAAGCGTAAATATCGGCCGTAATCATAACGGTCTCAAGTTGTACACAGAAATTAATGACACACAAAACGTTGGAAGCTGTAGTTACTTTGAGATTACTCTGAAGCGATTCTCAATACTCCTACGCCACGCATGAAAACGTGGCGTTTTTTAATTAAAATTTGCTAAATATAAAAATATGTTATATTAATACCTAACCACATGAAATTATTAATCGTTGAGTCTCCGTCAAAAGCGAAGACGATAGAAAAATATTTGGAAGGAGCTTATACCGTAAGAGCAAGTGTTGGGCATATTCGTGATCTACCTAAAAGTAACAAAGATGCCATAGATATACCTGGTGGTTTTATTCCCCATTACGAAATTAGTCCTGGAAAAGAAAAAGTGGTTTCTGACCTAAAATCATTATCAAAAAAAGCCGAGGATGTACTGCTTGCAACCGACCCTGACCGTGAAGGAGAAGCCATCGCATGGCATATAAAAGAAGCTGTTGGATTGAAAAATCCAAAAAGAGTTTGTTTTTATGAAATTACAAAAGATGCAATAAAAGAAGCTATCAAAAATCCTCGTGAAATAGATGAGGATTTGAGAAGGGCTCAGGAAGCAAGAAGGGTTCTAGATAGACTTGTTGGTTATGATCTCTCTGGTCTTATTTGGAAAAAAGTTCGTTATGGACTTTCTGCAGGTAGAGTTCAATCTCCTGCTCTCCGTATAATAATGGAAAGAGAAAGAGAAATCCGTGCATTCAAACCAGAACAATTCTGGGTTATTGAAGCTGACTTAAACACAAAATCAGACGACAAAATCACAGTAACTTGTGATAAAGAACCAAAAGAAATAAAAGATGTAGAAAAAATACTTGATACTGCTAAAAAAGAAAATTGGTCAGTAAAAAGTGTTACAGAAACAGAAGCAAAGAGATCACCCAAAGCTCCTTTTACAACTTCTACACTTCAACAAACAGCAAGCACCAGACTAGGCTTTGCACCTTCAAAAACAATGATGGCTGCACAGAAACTCTATGAAGCTGGTTTTATTACTTATATGAGAACAGACAGCACAAACCTCAGTACAACCGCACTAGACCAAATGGGAATTTTCATCAATAAAAAATATGGTGCAAATTATGCAAAAAGAAATGTATATGTAACAAAAAGTAAAAATGCTCAAGAAGCTCACGAAGCTATCCGTCCAACAGATATAAATAGAGAAACAGCTGGTATTACGGATGAACAAAGAGAACTTTATCGTTTAGTATGGCAAAGGACAGTTGCATCTCAAATGTCTGATGCAAAAATTTTGAGAACAAAGATTACAGCAAAGATTACAGATGATATTCCAACTTTTTCAATAAATGGTTCAAGAATGCTTTTTGATGGATGGCTAAAAGCTGATCCAGAAGCTCGTGGTGAAGATGTAGAATTACCAAAAGTAACCGAGGGAGAAATCCTTAATCTTCTTGATATAAAAAGTCAGGAGAAATTTACCGAACCACCAGGAAGATATACAGAAGCAGGACTCATCAAAGAATTAGAAAAAAGGGGCATAGGAAGACCTTCTACTTATGCTTCTATTATGAAAACACTTGAAGAAAGAAAATATGTAGAAAAACAAGGCAAGACACTTTTTCCTACTGATACAGGAGAAGTTGTAAGTGATTTTCTAGAAAAAAACTTTGCAGAATATATTAGCGATACTTTTACAGCAGATATGGAAGATAAGCTTGATGATATTTCTAATGGTAAAAGAGAGTATATAAAAACTCTAAAAGAATTTTACGAACCTTTCTTGAAAGATGTAAAAGCAAAAAGTGGAATAGAAAAGGTAACAAATCTTGGTGAAGCTGACCCAAATATCAAATGTCCAAAATGTAATGGACCAATGATGATTAAACTTTCAAAAACCGGAAAATTCTTGAGTTGTAAAAATTTCCCTGAATGTACTGGTGCAAGAAAAATAACAGGAGAAGAACTTGAGGGTCCAAAGGAAACTGGGGAGATGTGTCCCGAGTGTAAAGTTGGAAAACTTGTAGAAAGAGATGGAAGGTTTGGAAGATTTATAGCTTGTGCAAATTATCCAAAATGTAAATATATTAAAAAAGGTGAAGGTGCTCCAGTAAATACTACAGGAGTAAAATGTCCAATGTGTAAAACTGGTGAAATGGCAGAACGAAGAGGAAGATTTGGAATCTTCTTTAGTTGTACAAATTATCCTAAATGTAAAAATATTACAAAAACCAAACCAACAGGTAATCTCTGCCCTATTTGTGGAGCGTTGATGATGGAAGGCACTAAAACTATCCCTGAGAGATGTAGCAACAAAAACTGTCCAAACCATAGACCAGATAAACTACTAAAATAAAATCTGGGAGCACGAAATCTACTTTTCGTGCGCGACTAGTTTTAGTGAGACGGAGCCATATTTTTATCAGCAGATAAAAATGGCGAGTCGAGGTCGCAAAATTTTTCGAGCGACGGCGAGAAAAATATTTGTGACCTAAAACTATCCCTGAGAGATGTAGCAACAAAAACTGTCCAAACCATAGACCAGATAAAATAGAAATAAAAGCAAAATAAAATTAGAAGAAACTTTTAAAATATTTAATTAGTAAACAAAAAAATACCCACATCGATGTTTCACCTCAATGTAGTATTTTTATCTTTTGTTGCTTTTATTTTATATTCTATATACTATATGTAATGTATACTAAATATTGATAAAATATGGCCTCAGAAGAAATTATTTTATTATTAAATTCACCAACAGAGGAAAATAAAAAGCTTATACAAAAAGTTTATGATTTTGCATTAAAAGCTCATGAAGGACAACTCAGAAAATCTGGAGAACCTTATTTTAATCATGTCTTTGAAACTGCAAAAATACTTGCAGAATTAAAAATGGATACCCCAACAATAGTAGCCGGTTTTTTACACGATTCTATTGAAGATGGTGTTGCTACTGAAGAATGTATTAAAAAAGAATTCGGAGATGAAATACTTTTCCTTATAAACGGGGTTACAAAACTTGGAAAGGTTAAGTATCATGGTGCAGAAAGACATATAGAAAGTCTAAAAAAATTTTTAGTTGCAGTATCACAAGACATAAGAGTTCTTATTATTAAACTTGCAGACAGACTTCATAATATGAGAACTCTTCAATATGTAAGACCCGACAAACAAAAAAGAATTGCCCTTGAAACCCTCGAAATATATGCACCACTTGCCTATCGTCTTTCTATTAGAATGTTATCACGTGAACTTGAAGATCTATCTTTTAAATATGTTAAACCAAAAGAATATGAAGAAACTTTAGAATTATTTAGAAATAAAAAAGAAGAAAATGTACCAAAATTAGAAAAATTTATTAAATCAGTTAAAAAAGCTTTAGCTGGAGAAAATATAACAAGTATAAAAACAGATTATAGACAGAAAGGTATATATAGTTTGTATAAGAAATTACAAACTCATAATAATGATATAGAGAAAATATATGATATTTTAGCTATGAGGGTATGTGTAGATACTATAGCAGACTGTTATAGAGTTCTTGGAATTATACACGGTGTCTGGAGACCACTACCAGGAAGAATAAAAGATTATATAGCATTTCCTAAGCCGAACGGATATCAAAGTTTACACACAACGGTTTTTACTGGTGATGGCTCAATAGTAGAAATACAAATACGTACAAATGAAATGCACAACAGTTCTGAATATGGTATTGCTTCTCACCTTTCATACAAAGAAAATATTAAAAATAAATCAATTGATACAAATTGGTTTATACAACTCTTACCTAAAGTAATAAATTATTCAAAAACAAGTTCTAAAGAAGAAGAAATACCTCTCTGGATAAAAGATTTGGCAGAATCACAAAAAGGTATAAAAACAGATTCTGATAAGCAAGAATTTATAGATGATCTTAAAGCAGATTTCTTCAATGAGAGAATTTTCGTTCTTACACCTAAAGGTGAGGTTGTTGATCTCCCCATCGGTTCAACTGCTTTAGATTTTGCTTTTGCTATACACTCTGATATAGGCCTTCATACAAACATGGCAAAAATAAATGGTAAAAATGTCTCATTAAATACAGTTATTAAAAACAGTGATATCGTAGAAATAACAACAAAAGAATCTAGTAAACCAACAACAAAATGGTTAGAAATGGTAAAGACAAATATGGCCAAAAGACATATAAA
>JBAYAG010000025.1:0-7770 GCA_041669885.1 Minisyncoccota bacterium
AATGCCTTTCTTCTGTTACAAATCAAAATTACTCTAACTATGAAATAATAATTGTCGATAATAATTCAACAGATAATACAAAAAAAATCATTGGTGATTATTCTATTGTTAATAAAAACATAAAGTATGTTTTTGAAGGTAGAAAAGGAAGAGGGGCCGCAAGAAATACTGGTATAAATAACTCAACAGGAGAAATTATCGTAATGACTGACTCTGACTGTATAGTTCCAATAAACTGGTTAGAAGAAATAACTAAACCAATAAGAGAAGAAAAAGAACGAGTAGTGATGGGGCTAGAGGAAAATATATTAAATAACTATTGGTCAAATAATATACAGATCAATAATAATTTATTTTTTAGGGTACAGACAAAAGAAAAGTATATAAATTTCATAGATACAAAAAATTTTGCTATTGAAACTTCTCTAATTAAAAAATATATGTTTGACGAAAACCTAAAAAGTCTCGAGGATTTTGATTTATTTTTTCGAATAAAAAATTCGAATAAAATAAGACTTCTATCTAATATAAAAGTAAAACATATGCATAAAAATAGTTTTATATCCTGGTCAAAACTACAAATAGAAAGAGGGTTTTGGGCTTACAAAATATACAAAAAATATTACAAAAATAACGATATTAAAAAAGAGGAAATGATGAAAAGTATATCAATAAAAAATGAGATACTCTTTCCTTTTTGGCTTTTTAAACAAATATTCGTTCAACCTTTAAATAGATCTTTTTTTATTCTTGTATCCGAAATATCATGGCGAATAGGACTAATAAAAAGCGTTCTATTAAATTAATTATCTTTATTTTTTATATACAAAGACCTTCCTTCCCTCCTACCCCAAACTAAATAATGTAAAAAAGCTTTAATTGGTGAATTCCATCTTCTTTTTAAATCTGGATTTGCTTCAATATATTTTTTCCACTCAAAACTAACTATCTTTATTTTTTTATTTATATACGCTTTTAAAGTGACAGGTTTATATCTAATCTTAAAAAAAAGTATACTAAAACTATTCATAATCGAGTTTTCTTCATTTCTTAAAGAAAAATATTTTTTTAATCCATTATGTAAATCTTTCTTATCTGATGACCACTTCCATAGACCATTATCCCCCTCTTTGATGTCAGTTACAGGGTTATAATTATTCTTTTTAATAATTAATCTTCTATCTTCATAAATACGGTTTTTTCTATTACCATGCCACATGTGGTATATACTACCCTCTGTATAAAAAATATCTTTCTTACCAACATACTTAGACACAAGACTACTCCATTTCATATAATCATCTCTAAATCCAGTAGAAGATGAAATACTATTAAAAGTCGGTATGTTCATAAAAGCATAAAGCATTAGCACATCACCATCCCCTATAACACTTTTGTCATAAAAACCTATTTTATCTAAAACATCTCTTCTTATAGACCAAACAAAACCAGGTTCACTATGTTTTTTTAAAAAAAAATCCTCTGTAATTGCATAGGCAGACCCGTAAGACTTCTTACCCTCACCTTTACCATAGACAAAAAGATCTGTATTCTCAACACACTTCTGAGGAAGGTTAAAGATACAAGAAAATGGTTGCACTACAGCATATTTTTCTAATAATTCTGAAGTCTCTTTTACCCAAAAATCATTTTCAAAAATAATATCACAATCTATCCACACGACTTTATCACAGTTCTTAGGTATTTTTTTAAGTCCAATATTAAGCAACTTTTCCTTCTGCCAAAGTAAATTTTCTTTTTTCCCCCTCACATGTATAACAATATCAGCATCATCTTCATTTAACTCAAATGGATAATCACCAAATTCTAGCTCTACAGTAACTAATTTAAGTCCCTGTTTTTTACTAGATTCTCTAAATTTATCATAATTTTCTTTTTTATTTTTATAGCCAGCTGGATTAAAAAATGTCGTTATTCCCCAAATGGTACCTGGTAATTTTTTATTATTATAAGAATAACGATACCAATACTCAGATAAAGTAGAATGACTATTCCACGGCTTGTCTGGACCAATCCAGTGTATAATATTTTTATCTACTTTTTTATCATGATCCTGGACTGGAAAATAGTTCCAACTTATAGGTAATTCCGTATGTTTACCATTCGTATATAAATTTAATAAAAATTGATCAGCTAAAGGATACTTACTAATCATTTTGAGCATTTTTTGCTCAAAGTTATTTTCTCTCATCTTATCCAAATCCAAAAGCATAACTCCAGAATTAAAGCATTTATCATTATTAATATCTACTTCACCAGGAAAATATTTTAGAATATTAAAATCATTGTTTCCCCAGACTTTTACTAATCCCAAAATACGATTGTGATTACTAGGATTACAAATTCTGGCACAAATTCCTGTCTCACCTGTATCAAAATTATAGAGATTAGAAATATCAGAATTAACAATTAAATCAACATCAAGATATATAACCTTTTTGATATCTTTTAGAATAGATGTTATTAATAATCTATCCATAGCAGATTTACTCATTATATGATTAGGTAAAAGAAATTTATGTTCCTTAAAAAAGGAGTCCATATTAATAATATTTATCTTTACATTTTTAGTAAATAAATTCTTAACTTTTTTCTTATCTTTTGAACAAAATTCCCTGCTCAATATAAAAAAATTAATAGAAAAATTGGTATTTATTAATACCGAATTAATCATAACTATTAAATACTTAATATATTTTCTATCGACAGAAGTACATATATTAATATTATTTATATTTTCATTAATTATTTTCATTACTGATAAAATAACTTAGTAACTTTTTTACAATTTTATTAATTTTTATTAAAAATATTTCACCAAAAGTTGTATCTTCTTTCCTTGACCAAAAATATTCTCTAACCTCATTTTGCATTTCTATTTTTTCAGAATTCCACTTCCATACACCATTCTTATCTTTTGCAATATCATTATTTGGATCAAAATTTCCTTTTTTGATTATTTCATTACGTAAATAATATTTTTTATCTTTTACATCACCATGTCAAAGGTGATAAAGATTTTGATCAATATAAAAAGTGTTACCTTTTACAATATTACTAACATTTTCTAACCATATTTGATAACGTTGACGCATTTTAACATAAAGGCACATATTAATAAAGTTTTTATCTGTTTTGTCTAACTTTTTTATAAAATCTTTATTATAAAAAGCATATGACATCAATCTATCACCAGAACCAAGTATTGCCTCATCATAAAATAAATTTTTTTCAAAAACTTCTCTCCTAAAAGCCCAGACCAGTCCACTAATAAAATTATTTGGTAAATTATTATATAGCAAATATACTTGACCAAACACATCATCCTTCTTATTATCGAAAACTGTGTTATTTTTTGAAGGATTTTTTACACCCTTTCCTAATCTAATAAATTTAGAAAAAGGTTGTACTATAATATATTTATCTAACGAAGCAGAGACCTTCTCTACCCAATCGTCATTTTCAAAAAAAACATCGCAGTCAATCCAAACTATCTTATTACAAGATTCTGGAATTTTTTTAAAAGCAATATTCATAAGCCTTTCCTTTTGCCACATAATATTCTTTGAATCTGTTCTCAGTTGCAAAAGAATATCAGCGTCTCTCTCTTTTAATTCGAACTTGGAATTATCAAAAGCCAATTCAACTACAACAAGTTTAAGTCCTTGTTTTCTACTTATTTTTCTAAAACTATTATAGTTTTTCTTTTTACTTTTATAACCAGCCGGGTTAAAAAAGGTCGTTATTCCCCAAAGATTGATTAAAGAAGAGCTATTATTTTTTTTAAATAAATTCATGACTATATATAATATTTGTTTTACAAAATTAAGTCAAAATTGAAGCTACACAGCATATATTCATCATTTTTTTATTTTTTTCAAAAACAAATAAAAAACAGGTGATTTTCTCTTAATAAATAATCCAATCAAACCAATTTTATTATCAATAACACAAAGAACCTTTTTAAAGAAATTTTCTACTTCTTTTTTCGAAGATTGTATACCAAGTAATTTTATTTTATTTTTATCAGATAGATTTCTTGATAAAATAAAAAAAATAATTTTTCTATTACTATTTTTTAAGATAGAATTAGCCATTGAGAAAAAATATTTAATAAAATTATTATCAAACGAAGTAGATATATTTATTGATTCATTATTATTAATAAAAGCATTATCTTCTTTTCTCTCTAAAAAATATCTATTTAATGACTTATATATTGATATATTATTATTTGACCATTCCCATATACCATTTTTATCTTTTGTAATATCAATATTTGGATCAAAATTATTATCTTTAAGAATAGAGTGCCTTAGATCATATTTTCTATCATTTGTTTCACCGTGCCACAAATGATATATGTAACCATCTATATAATATACAGATCCTTTTACTTCTTTTGACATTTTTTCACTCCAATTTTCAAGATGTTTAATCATTTTTGTAGAAAATTTTTTCTTAAAATAATTAATTTGTGAATTAAAAAATGACCCTGCCATTATTAAATCACCAGAACCAGTTATCGCAGAATCATAAAAACCAATCTTATCAAGTATTTTTTTTCTTATTGCCCAGACAAATCCAACATGTCCATGTTCAATATATTCTTTTAAAGAACCATATCCTTTTTGAGAAACACCATAAGCAATACCATGAAAATATTTCATTTCTTCTAAACCAAAAGGTATCTTAGTATGATCCTTAATTTTAGTTATACCCTCACACATTTTTATAGAATAAGAATAAGGCTGAACAACACAATATTGATCTAATAGTTCTGATGTTTTATTAACCCAATCATTATTTTCGAAAATAATATCACAATCTATCCACACAACCTTATCACAATTTTTTGGTAATTTTTTGAGCCCAATATTAAGTAAAGCCTCCTTTTGCCAAAGTATATTCTCCTTTTTTGTTCTTATCTGAATAATTCTCTCTGCATCTGAATTTACAAGTTCAAAAGAGTTATCATCAAAAACAAGTTCAACTGCTAATAATTTTAACCCTTGTTTTTTACTAGATTCTCTAAATTTATTATAATTTTCTTTCTTATTTTTATATCCAACTGGATTAAAAAATGTCGTTATTCCCCACAATTCTTTTTTTTTCCCCAACATAAAAATACTTATTATCTTTTAAGATTTTTAAACGCAATAATATTAGAACCCATATTATTTTCTAGACCAAAATAACTTGTTTTATATCCCATATTTTCAAAATATCCAGTCTTAATAAAATTAATATGCTCTTCATTTGGATTATCATTATGGTCGTTACCTTGCATAACACTTCCCCATGGACAACCAAGAACTAAATCGTACCTAGTAATAGATTCGAGTTTTTTTAGTGTATTCTTAATTTTATCCTCTTCTACATGTTCAGGGCCATGCCACCAAAACACAACATCGTATTTCTTACTTGTATTAAATTCTTTTACATCACCTTCTATAACTTCTGTAAATCTTGGATTATCTTTAAAATATTCAACATTGGGTTTATAAATCTCTAATATTGATATTTCATATCCAGCATTAACAAAATTTTGTAAAAAATCTGTTCTATCTGGTCTAGCACCTATATATAAAACACTTTTATGCTTAAAAACGTCTGGAACTAATGCTATTAGATTTTCTGATCTTTTATCTTTAACATAACTCCAATAAAATCTAGACAAACTACCATTTAAGTTATTAATTTTGTTTTTGAAATCTTCAATTAGTTTATTCTGTAAAGACTCAATAGAAAGTATATTATCAATTTTTAATTTAACATCTTTATTATCTTTATCTTGCAAAAGTTGAAGGTTATCAATTTTTAATTTAAGATCATCATTATTTTTATTCTGTAACGTTTTAATAAAAATTAAATCATTAAAGACAGCTTTCGAATAATCCCCTATTCCCTTCTTTATATACTCAATATTTTCAAGGTTTATTTTTCTATTTAATTCAAATTTTTTATCTATATTATGTTGTATTCTAAAATAACATTCAAAAATAATTAATAGAATAAAAAACGTAAACATTCCAAATACACCAAATAAAATATTATTATCATGAGAAAAATGATAGAAAGATAAAACTCCCAAAAACAAAATAATACTCCCCAAAAATACTTTTATTTTATTTTCCATTTTTTATATTATTTATTTAATACTGTTAAAACTATTCAAATAAGTTTTTATAACAGATTCAGAATCACCAGTTTCTACAATTTTACCATTATCTAAAAATAATGTCTTGTTACAATATTTTTTTATTGTATTTAAATCATGACTAACTAGAATAACAGAGGCTCCCCCTTTAATAAGTTCCTCCATTTTATTTGTTGCTTTTTTCTGAAACTCAAAGTCACCACCCGCAGAAAGAACTTCATCTAATAAAAGTATTTCTGGATTTTGATGCTTAAGACAGTGAATTATTACAGAAAAATTTAATTTAGAAACCATACCAGTTGAAAATTGATAAACTTTCATATCGACAAAATCTTTTAAACCCGAAAACTCTATAATTTCATTGAACCTTTTTTTAATATCTCTTTGACCAAGTCCCATAACTGAACCCATTAAATAAATATTTTCCCTCATTGTTAATTTTGGTGCAGACCCTTGACCAAAACCAGTTAGATAAAGAATTTTTCCATTTGTTTCTATTTTTCCACTGTCAGCTTCATAAACTCCAGCAATTAATCTAAGTAATGTACTTTTTCCTGAACCATTTTTACCTATTACACCTAATATTTCACCTGAATATAAATCAAAAGAAATGTCTTTTAAAATCTCGATCTCTTTTTTGAGACTTCTTCCAGATAAAGAATTAATTACGTTAAACAAAGCTCCTTCTCTTTTTCTAAAATCTGCAGAAAATTTTTTAGATACATTTTTAACTTCTATTCTTTTTTCGTTTTTTTTCTTCATTATATTTTTTCTGCTAATTTAGATTTGTTCTTTTCAAAAATGAAAAGACCTATTGAGAAGACTAAGGTACTGAAGAAAATTGCTAAAAAAACCGTGCCAAATTGAGGTAATTTATGATATATAATTATATCTCTAGATATATTTATAAAATGGTAAAGAGGATTTAACATACTTATTTGATGTAATAAACCTTTACTTTCAATAACATAGAAAATGGGTGTTATAAACCACAAAAGTCTTATAAAAACTGACCAAACATTTTTTAGATCATTAATATAAACTCCAATAATAGCAAGTACTAGAGAAACACCAGCTGTAAATAAACAAAACATAAAAAAAATTATTGGATAAAATAGTAACATCCAAATTATATTTATCTTATAGAAAAAAGCAAAAATAATAAGTATTAAAAATTCAAAGAAGTGAGAAAAAATATACTGTAATATACCTGAAATTACAAAAGATTCTTTATTTATTTTAAGCGACTTTATAAAACCAGCATTATTTTGTATTACTTTTGTTGAGAAATTAGTAACTGCAGTAAAAAAATTAAACATTATAAGACCAAGAAAAAGGTAAATGGGATAATTTTCAACTTGTTTTTGTGACATAGAACCTCTAATAAGAATCAGTATAATAAAAAATGATAAAGGTTCAAGTAAATACCAAAGTACACCGAGGTAGCTCCCCTCATTTCTAACCTTAAAATTAGCCTTCGCTAGAGAAAAGCTTAGCCCTAAAATACTTTTAATTTTCTGATAGTTATCAGCGATAAAATCCATTCAACTTATAATATATCATATATATAAAATAAAAGTATAATAAAT
>JBAYAG010000026.1:0-7580 GCA_041669885.1 Minisyncoccota bacterium
AACCCCATCTCAACCTTGGTACGAAGACCACGCTTCACGTTGATACTCTTGTTATCATTCTCAAGTTTTGCCTGAGAACCAAGTATCATGAGTAAAAACTTTTCATTCGGTGAGTTACTAAACTTTTGATTATAGGTTCGTATTTCAACTAATAATTGACTATCCATAAGATCAACTAATACACCAAGATCGCCAGCATTTCTGCTTAAGCGATCTGGATTCCATGTAAGGATGGCATTATATTTACCATTGCGTAGTTCTTCAATCATCTGATTAAAGACAGGACGCTGACCTGAATTTTTTGCAGAGTGAGCTTCTGTTCGCATTGCAACGACATAGAGATTATCTCTTTCAGCTATTTGCTTCATTTCTTTAAGTTGTGAATCAATAGACAAAGCTTGTCGTTCTTCGTCTTCCATTGATTTACGAGCATAAAGACAGTACCTAATAACGGGAAGTGGTTTATTTGGTAAGGTCGCATTTCCCTCAGACCTTTCATTTATATTATTCATACATCCAAACTCTCTAAAAAATGAGAGTCTAAGTCAAACAAAAAAGAGCGAAATAAATCGCTCTTTTTTGTAACTTGATAGGTTTGTGGGTCGCACCAATTACATAAGTAATTAGGTCATGTATCTACCAAGTTGTCAATGCGGGCCCACGAGGATTCGAACCTCGGTCAATCGTTTTGGAGACGATTATTCTACCACTGAACTATAGGCCCCTAAAAACATTTTAATAAATGTTTCGGGCGACCATTCGCCATGAGCGAATGGTTTAGCCCTTACCGAGCTAATATAACATATAATATATATAAAATAAAACTCAAAAACTATCAATACTAACCTGGATTGCCACGCTTCGCTCGCAAAGACATACAAAAAAAACACACAACAAAGATATATTAAAAAGTATCCTGCATTTTCACTAGCGAGCGAGTATTCACTTTCTAAAAACCTTACGGAAATAAATTTGTAGCAACAAATTTATTGAGTAGAGAAAAACTGCCGTGACTGACGGCAGTTTTATCGTGCTTTTAGAAAGTGAATACGAGCGAGCCTTTATTTTTTGACTTCTTTGTGGGTAGTGTTCTTCTTGCACCTATTACACCTGGGAAACCCACGGTTTTCCCAATCCTTCCTCCACGGGGAAACATATTTCCCCGACCCCCTTTAGTAAATGGTGTAAAAAGAAAAAGAAGCAAAAAAATAGTCCTTGAGAGGACTACTTTTTAACTTCTTTATGGATAGTGTTCTTTTTACACCATTTACAATACTTCTTAAGCTCTATTTTGCGCTCAACTTTCTTTTTGTTCTTTCTGCTCCAGTAATTGACTCTTTTACAGTCTTTACAAGCAAGTTTTATTAATTGGTCTTGTGACATGATTTATTTAAATTAGTTTTATGAGTATATCTCAAAATAATTAAAAAAGCAACTCTTTTTAACCCATACCTATAGCTGACTTGTATCTGGAATGGTTGTTTTTACCCTCCAAAACTTCTTATGGAAGGCCTTCCATGTTTCGTCTAATTCTACACTACCAAGCAATTTTAATACAACTAGAGCTGAAATAATACCTAATATTCCAGCAGAAAAACCTTGTAAAAAAATACCAATTAAAGTATTGATATTATAAATATTATCAAATATATTTAATCCTATATAAACAACAAAACCCATTATTACAGAAGCAGAAAAACTCTGAAAAAATGTATTAAAAAGTGGAATAGAAAAACCTTTAAATTCTTTCTCAAAGGAAAGCCAAAGTATCATACAATTTATTATTTGAGCCAAAGTAAAACCCAAAGCAATCATAAGTATCTCACTTCCAGCAGTATCATCAATCCTAAAAAGGTTTTCAATAAAATATCTAAAGGTATAAAAATGTTCAAATATTTTTATTAAAACAAAAGAGAATATTATTGAGAGAGAACCTGTCAGTAAACTAGCATAAAGTGATTTCTTTGTATTACCCATAGCATAAAAACCTCTAATAAAAAGTAATACGAGTGATTGAGCGACTACCGAAAAAGCAAAGATTGCGAGAGCTGCTGCGGTAAGCTTTGTGCTAGCCCAGCTGAACTCACCTGCCCCATAAACAGTTCTTACTATCTGAGCACGTAAAACAACAAACAAAACCGTTATAGGTATAGACCAAAAAAGAATATATCGAGCACCAGAGACTATATGTGATAAAAATTCATCTCTTTTACCTCCAGTAAAAAATTTTGAAAGAGTAGGAAAAGCTGCAACAGAATAACTAACACCTATAATAGAAAGAGGTACTGATTGAAGATTATAAGCAAAATTAAAAATAGATATTGTTCCTTCTTTCATTAAAGATGCAATACCAAGTAAAATGATTATTGATATTTGTGTCATACCCAAAGTTATTGTTCTTGGTATCGATATAAGAAAAACTTTTTTTACTAAACTAAAATCAAAATTAGAAGGAAACATCCTAAATAATTTACTTTCTATAACAAAAGGAACTTGTATAAACAAATGCATGAATGCTCCCAATACAACACCATAAGCTAAACCATATATTCCAAAAACTGGATAAAAAAATGCCACACCCAATATTATTCCAATGTTATAAAAAAGAGGACTTAAAGCATAAATTAAAAATCTTTTACCGACTTGTGTAATACTTGCAAAGAAATTTGAAAAACCAAGTAAGATTGGTGAAAGTAAAAGTATTCTAGACATTTTTATAATTTCAGCTGTGTCTGAGATTCCTTGAAAGATAAAAGGTACTAAATAAGGGATCAAAAAATAAAAAATAATACTTGTTATAAAAATAATAATCGAAAAAAAAGAGAAAATACTATTTATAAACTTTTTACCTTCTTCTTCAGACTTATCTAGCTTATCAGTGATAAAAGGAACAAGAACTGAAATAGAAACAATAGAGGCGACCGTAACAAATATAAAATCTGGAATTCTAAAAGCAGAATAATATATATCAAGAGTATTACTTGCACCAAAAGTCGATGCGAGCATTCTATCCCTTAAAAGAGCAAGGAGCTGTGAAAGAAAAGCAAAAAAAGCTAAAAGATAAGCTGCTTCATGTAGCCCTTTTATTTCCTTATAGAAAAGATTAAAGATTCTTCTAACCATTTTTTATGTTCATTCTAGTATACAAGATTAGAAGCTAAAATAAAACACAAAAAAAATAATAAAAGGAAATTGTCTATTAGTTTGTGTTACTCTTCAATGGACACTGAGCGAAACAATTCTGCAGAATCGCCTTTGGGTAAAGAAAAAACACACTTTATAGTGTGCTTTTTCATAACCTTTATATCTATAAGCCGAATTCTGTCGACTGTATTACTACAATCGGATAACCATTTATCTGGGCTTTACATTACTACAAAGCTCAAGCGGCACTTCCGCATAAAGCGGACACGGCCTTGCACAGAGGTAAGGAATTTTGCCGTTGCACTCTCTAAGTTACCTTAAAGATTCGCCCCAGTGAAATCAAAAAACAATTTCACGGGGCGGATTTTTTCTTTCAAAAAAATCCGTCACTGTTCGCACCTCTTAGATTACTCTAGACGGGCGTTACCCGCTACCTTGCTCCAATGCACCTCACACAAGCTCGGTGCAGTTTATAAAGTAAAAAATTCATAAAGTTTATAAAGAAATTATTAATACACTTCCTTTAAACTTTCAACTTTAAACTTTGTACTGTATCAAACCTCTGTGAGATACACTGGCTGTGTTCGGACTTTCCTCCCCAACCTTACAGTTGAAGTAGCTATCCAATATAAAGGCAAAAATAAGTATATAACAAACCATGAAAATAGGCAAATTATTATTGACTTTTTGCTCTAAATATGCTAGTATTAGATTTGGAAAAGGTTGGCGAAAAACATGTGTTTTCTCCCCTTTTAATTGATCATTGACAACCCAAACCGCACTCAATGTGCAAGGAGATGAGTATGAATCTTAATCTGAATTCTTCCACAATCCATATGTTTGTTATCAGTCTGTTTATTGGTTTGCTTTTTATCACGGTTCTGTATTATGTTGCAAAATTAATCATTACCCGTATGGCAGAACAAAAAAACTTTTTTGTTACTGTAAAAATGGGTAGGATAGTGGCTATCAAACGCGCTGGGCGTATTGTCAGATACATAGGAAACTTATTAGGAACTGGCTTCCATATAAACGAAGAAACTGGTAAAAGAGAGCCTGGTGAAGCAAAAATAACTAGCCTTCTATGGTTTCTATTCGGTGTTAGATGGCTAGGTCTAGATGAAGTTTATACATATAATTTTGAAATACTAGAAATTGATAATGGGGGCAATGAAAAAATAACTCCTGCTACAGCAGAATCAATATATAGTACAGGTTCTTATTTAGTAACAATTGACCATGCTGAGACCTCTGAAGGTATACCAATAAAATTAGTAGCTAGATTTAACCTAGATACAATAGATGCTGGTAAATCTTTAAAGTTTCCTAACTGGTTAATTATAGTAAAGGACCCGATAAAATCAGCAATGCGAGATTTTGTGGGTAGTAATAAAATTGCTAATATACTAAAAACAAAATATGAAGGTGAACCTGAAAAGACAACCGACATAAATGATAAACAATTAGAACTTCTTAAACTTATATTAAACCTAAACAATGATGAGGGTAATATAAATTTAGTAGAACTTGTCGGACAACACATCAGATCATTTCATATAACACAAATCATCATTCAAGATGAGAGGTATAAAGAACGGATCCAAGCTCCTGCTAACGCAGAAAAAGATGCGACAGTAATGATTATAACAGCAAACGCAATAGCAAATAAAAGAGTAATCGAAGCTACTGCCGAACTTACGGCAAGTCAAAAAGAGGCCGAGGGTATAACTGCCATTGGTGAAGCTAATAATGCTGTACTAGAAGGCAGAGTAAAAGCACTCGGAGGAAATGTAAAGGACGCAGTAAATATCGAAAAATGGAAAGGTATTGGTGGACTAAAAGAACTCCGTGGTACATTAGTCATAGGGAATAGTCCATTGATATTTGACAACAAAGACAAGAAAGGAGGAGAGTAAAAATGGAAAAAGAAACACAAAAAACTGAAACAAACAAAATCAGGGTAGGATTGGGAGTCTACATAAAGATATCTATACTAATATCTTTTATATTGTCTTTCGTGTTTAGTATTTTTATAGTAATTTCTGGGAGTAATATTTTCTTTTTCAAACCAAGAGTAATATTTTTTAACTTTACACTCCCTGTGTTAATTTTTATTTTGTTTGTTGGGCTTTTCTTTTTGATAATATATATCATGAAGAAAAAACCTACAGAGAATAAAATAGAAGACGATAAGGGTGATAAGAAAGAAGAAGAAAGAGAAAAAAAAGACAAAGAGGAAAAGGCAAAGGATAAGAAAAAAACCGATGCAGAACAACTGGATGAATACCTTAAATACAGATACAAGAGAAAAGATTCAGAAGTAGGGTGTCTCAGTTGGATTATAACAATATCTATCATCATGCTGTCTTTATATTTTATCTCAAAAAATAAAAACTATATTTTCGAAAAGATATCTCATCAGTTTGAGCAAATAAAAAATCTATAGTTACATTGAATACACTGACGAATAATCAGTTAGTGAGACTTATGCGGAATGGGTAAATACGGTATTAAAACCGAAACAAAAAACGGGATGTGCTCCGACTTAATGTCGAGTAAGCACATCCCGTTTTTCTTTTTGTTTTTAATTTAACCCCATGATTGAAAGTATTAAATTTATAAGACCTTTTGCAGAAATCATTATAAATATACCTACAACACCCCAAAGCATATGACTATAACCTTCTTTTCTTTTTTCTGCACTGTCTGCGTTTCTAATGAAAGTCATCATACCCCAAACAAAATATACAACAGCAAGGGCAAGGAGAAAATATATTATCGGAGAAACTATTTCATTAAGAATATTTTGAAGTAATAAATCAAACGAAATACCAGTATCAGAAGTTGGATTTATTTTTCTTACACCAGTTATACTAGATGGCTGTGCATAAACTTTTTGGATTAAAAAATCCTTCATATTTTTATCTAATTACTGGTATAAGATTTCCTATTTGGCTAGAAACATTATTCATACCAAAAGTACTTTGCAATATAGCTACAAGACCCCATACAGAAACCATTACAAATATACCAACAATACCCCAGATCATTTGGTTTCTTGCTGCTGTTTTTTTGTCTTCATCGCTTGCAATTGTATATTTGATAACTTGAAATATAAACCACACAACCGCAACGGATATCGCCAAAGGAACCAATAAACTTAAGATTTGACTTGCAAAGCTAAATAAACCAAGTATACCCATAGATGGGCTATATGATGATGTAGCTGCTAAAGACAAAATAGGAGTAAAACCAACTGCCAAACTTGCTAATATTTTTTTCATAATTATTTATTTTTTCTAATAAATTAATGCGACCATTAACTTTTATACTAATATTATACGGCCTAGATAAACAATAAGCAAATAGAGTTATCTACAGCCTTATCTCTCTAACTTTAATACTTGAATTATCTAATAAGAATGCATAAGAAAGTATATTTACAAGCCCCCAGACAGAAACCATTACAAATATACCAACAATACCCCAAAACATAAATTCCTTACCAGAAGTTTTATCTTCACCATCAGACCTTATGAATTTAAACACTCCCCACAAGAAAATAACTACTGATAAACCTATTATTAAATAGACAAGTGGAGTAAACACACAACCAACAACAGTCTCTAATAAGGTTCTGAAACTCGTTATATTACCGACATTACAAGACATACCAACACCACTATAAGAATTATAGCCTATGGAACTATTATTAGTATTTATGTATCCACTTTGAGTAAAACTTGGTTGTCCATTTGGAAAAACTGCTTCATTTGGATAACCCGGACCGCTAGTTGGTTCATAAAAATTATCAGAGGCTCTTTCTGCATCTCCTGTTATTCTGTCTATCACAGACTGAATAAAACTTTTAGAGGTTACCGATAAACTTTCTGTCTGTGAAAAAACTGGGACAGATAAAACAAAAAAAAAGAAAGTTAGTAATCCTAAAAAAAATGTCTTCTTAATATTCATTGTGTTATTGTTTGAGGTTCTTAATTGTACCAATAATAATACTTGCTATCAGCTGTGCACCAAGCAATACAGCTACTCCTATAATAGTATTTTTAAAAACAGTTTTTGCTGTCTCCAACTCCTTTGGATTACCTCTCGCTTTAACAAACAAATAACCAGAATAAATAAAAGCAAAAATAGCTACTATTCCACCGATCTTAACTACATAAGAAAGTAAATCTGATACGAAGACAGGGACGCTATTTAATTTACCTAAAGGATTTTGTATAACAGAACCACTTGCATTAACTATTTCTGTCATAGATAATAACATTACAGAAATAAGAAAAAATTTATTAAACAAAAAATTAATAACTTTCTTAAATTTTATTTTATTCATATTGTTTTGTAAATTAAATTAATAATCACTCAAGGAACCTCAAAGCGCCCATATCCTTCGGAACTAAGGTGTTTATTATAGTATA
>JBAYAG010000027.1:0-7311 GCA_041669885.1 Minisyncoccota bacterium
AAAAATATAAAGCTCCAATAACTAACATTAATATCACTATAATAATACCTACTAATGGCCCAATATTATTTTTTTCATTTTGTTCTTCCATTTGATTTCGAATTAATTATTAATAAGTGACCCTTAATCATTACTTGTTGAAGTTGCTTTTACTTCACCTTTTAATAGACCTGGTTTTAGAGATTCTATTATATCTATAATAGATTTGTGAGTGGTCTTTATTATTTCTTTTGTTTTATCACTTTGAATTTTGATATCTGACAAATAAGTTTTTTTGGTTGATGTAGATATTGTTTCTGCTAACTTGTTTTCTAGTGTTGTTAATTCTTTTTCTGCTATAATTATATTTTCTTTTGAATTTATTAACAATTCTATTGTTGATGTTGCTACAGTGTTTCTTTCTTCTATCTTTGCTATTTTATTCTCTATTCTAAGTAAGAGATCTTTAAGGTTTTTTATCGCTTCTTCAAACTTATTGGCTATACTAGTTCTTTTTTCATCAAGTTTTTTACCTATCTTCTTTTCTATTTGATTTTCTACTTTTTCTCTTTTATTTTCTATATTTTGTGTTGTAGAAGATATTTCTTTTCTAAAATTTTCTTTTTCTATCTTAATTTTATTTTTTAACTCTTCTCTTTGTTGTTTAATTTCTTCTAATTTATTTTTTGTTTGAACTATTGAAGTTTCTGCTAAGCCCGCTACTGGTATTATTATCACTGATAATATTATTATTGATATTATTTTTTTCATGTAATTTGATTTTGCAGAATTATGTCGTGTATTGCTTGCCCGAATTATTTGTATTCATATGGGTGAGTCTTTTGAAGCACGACATAAACTGTATTTGGTCATATTTTTCAGAATATGACATTATTTATTAATTATATTAGTAAGACTTTTTACTAATATTTTTTCTTTATTGTCCCTAATAACTATCAGATTTTAAGTAAAAAATACTTAACTCTGACATATCTATATTATACCTTTTTAAAAGATTATTTAACAACAAAAAACAACGTTTTAATAAAGCGTTGTCTTTTGTTATTAAATTTAATTTCTGTTTCTAATTTTATTAATTTTCATCAGAAATTTCTTCTTCAACGTATTCACCCTCAATTGCTATTATATCGATTTTCCATCCAGTAAGTTTTGCAGCAAGTCTTACGTTTTGACCACCTTTACCGATAGCGAGTGATTGCTGATCTGAAGCAACTTCTACTGTAGCCTTTTTTTCACTTTCGTTTGTTGATACCGAGAGTATCCTCGCAGGGGATAGAGCTTCTTCTATAAATTTCTTTGGGTCTTCTGACCATTCAATAACATCTATTTTTTCTCCTCCAAGCTCAGACATGATTGTTGCTACTCTTACACCTCTTTGACCAACAAGTGAACCAACTGGGTCTATATGTTCGTCCTTTGATGCAACTGCAAGTTTCGATCTTGAACCAGTTTCTCTTGCAATAGATTTTATTTCTATTATTCCCGCACTGAGCTCTGGTGATTCTATTTTAAATAATTCCTCTATAAATTTTGGATGTGATCTTGAAAGTCTTAGAAAAATTCCTTTTGGAGTTTCTTCTACTTTATACAAATATCCTCTGATTCTTTCGCCTGGTTGGAATTTTTCTCCAGGAATCTGTTCTTCAAAAGGTAGTATTGCAGTGGCTTTACCCATATCTATAAACAAGTTTCCTCTTTCAAATCTTTGAACTGTACCTGATATTATAGAGCCTTCTTTTTCTCCATATTCATTAAAAATAGAAACTCTTTCTGCCTCTCTGATTTTTTGAACAATAACTTGTTTTGCAGTTTGAGCAGCTATTCTTCCATAATCACTTTTTTCTTCAAGAGGAAAAACTATCTCATCTCCAACTTGAGCATCTTTTTTAATTCTCTTTGCATCATTTAAAAATATATGATGTTCTGGATTATAGTAAACTACCTTTTCTCCTTTTTCATTTATTTCTTCTTTTTCTTCTTCTAGTCTTTTTGATGTCTTAAATCTTTCTTCTGCTTCTATGTCTTCTTTTCTTTCTTCACGAATAAGAACGTTGTCTTTGTCTACAACATTTTTTATTTGAACAAATTCCATCTTTCCACTATCAAGGTCTATCTTTGATTTTATAATTTGTCCTCTTTTGCCGTATTCTTTTTTGTAGGCAGTTGCGAGGGCTATTTCTATTGCTTCTAACATCTTTGCTTTTGGAACACCTCTTTCTTGTTCCATCTGTTCAATAACAGAATTTATAACTTTTAAATCTATCATGTGAATGGTTTTATTATGAGCAAAGCGAATTTTAAAATCTTTAAAGATTTTATTTCACTGGGGTATGTTTTATATAACCACCATACTCAAATTAATTAATAATGTCTTCACCCTAGTCAAATAAAAACACAATTTGACCTATCTGCGTGTACCTGACTGCGAGTGTACTCACTCAGGCAGACTCATAGGCAGGCAGGGTTTAGAAAAATATAGTTGTTTTACTTCTTATTTTTCTAAAAAAACAAGTTCGCTTTCGGCGAACTTCTAATACTTTATATATTATCAATGTTTACTTTTGTTGTCAAATTATTAATTTTGTTAAAATGATTAACAATTTTTATAATTTATAAAACTATTATCTAAAATACATTTTAATAACTTTCAACTTTTATTTTACTTTGATATAATTAATAAGAAAAAATATTAAAAATGAACTTAGAAGCAAAACAATTAAAAGATTTTTTTATAGATTCAGGATTGATTACAAAAACTGAATATTCTGAGATAGAAAATAAAATAAAAAAAGGGGAGTATAAAGATACTGCTGAAAAGGTTTTAGTAAGTTTGGGTAAAATTTCTGAAGACGACTTACGAAGAGCACAGGCTTATGTTTTTGGTATTCCTTTTGTTGACCTTAAAGGTCAAAAGATAGATTTTTCTATTTTATCTCTTATACCAGAACCGATAGCAAGAAAAAATAACATTGTTGCTTTCAGAAAAAATATAGATTCACTTGAAGTTGCGATGCTTGATACACAAGACCTTTCTTCTATTGAATTTATAAAAAAGAAGGTCGGATTAAAAATTCTACCTCGACTTACAGACATAGACTCTATTAAAAGCGCTATATTACAGTATCAAAAAAGCTTAAAAGCAGAATTTGGTGATCTTATACAAAAAGATGTTCAAGCACTTAAGAGTGTTGATTTGAATGTAAAAGGAGAGTCTATAGAAGATTCTCTTAAAAAGATAGCAGAAGATATTCCTGTTGTTCGTATTGTTGATACACTTTTAAAACATGCTATTTTACAGAATTCTTCTGATATTCATATTGAATGTATGGAAGATGATGTTCTTGTTAGATATAGAATAGATGGAATATTACATGATGCCATGATTCTTCCTAAAAATGCTGCTACTAGTGTTACAGCAAGGATAAAAGTTCTTTCAAATCTTAAATTAGATGAAAAAAGATTACCTCAAGATGGAAGATTTAAAATAGAAATTAATGAGGAAAAGGTTTCTTTTAGAGTCTCTATTATTCCAACTTATTTTGGTGAAAAAACAGTTATGAGACTTTTGAGAGAAAGTGTTGGTGCTTATAGTTTAGAATCTATGGGTTTTCATGGTATTAATCTTGAACGTGTTCATGAGGCTACAAAACAAGCAAATGGTATGATACTTACTACTGGACCTACTGGTTCTGGTAAAACAACAACTCTTTATACTATTCTTGAATTATTAAACACCCCAAATGTAAATATTGCTACTATTGAAGACCCCATTGAGTATCAAATGCCGAGAGTAAATCAAACTCAAGTAAAGCCGGAGATAGGTTTTTCTTTTTCAAATGGGCTTAGGTCTCTTGTGAGACAAGATCCAGATATAATAATGGTAGGAGAGATTAGAGATAATGAAACTGCGTCTCTTGCTGTTAATGCGGCACTTACAGGACATTTAGTACTTTCTACGTTACATACAAATTCCGCTGCGGGGGCTATTCCAAGGTTTGTAGATATGAAAATAGAACCTTTTTTGCTTGTATCTACTTTGAATATTGTTCTTGCTCAAAGGCTTGTTAGAAAACTTCATAAGATAAAAGAAAAATATATATTATCAAAAGCAGAGTTAGTTTCACTCGGTAAGATTGTTAATCTTGATAGAGTTTTAAAAATGCTTAAAGAAGAAAATATTATTGGTAAAAATGATAGTTGGGATACTATTAGTTTTTATAAACCAAAAGAATCTGCAGAGTCAAAAGATGGTTATACAAGCAGAGTCGGAATACATGAAGTTATGAAGATGACTCCATCAATAAGAGAACTTATTATAAAAGGAGCTACATCTCAACAAATAGAAGAACAATCAAAAAAAGAGGGTATGATAACTATGCTTGAAGATGGGATTTTTAAGTCCGCTATGGGGCTTACAACAATAGAAGAGGTTTTGAGAGTTGTTTCTGAATAAAAAAGTTTTTGTTAGTATTTTATTTATGGTTTATTCGTCTGGTTGGTATATATAATTATAAAAATTAATTTAATTAGATGGCGAGATTTAAATTTAAAGCAATAAAGAAAAATGGTGAAAAATATTCGGGTATCAGAGAGTCATCTGATAAGTTTTCACTTTATGCGGAGCTAAAATTTGATGGTGAAACTTTAATTTCTGCTAGTGAAATAAGCCATAAAAATTATTGGTTTACCAAAATAGCTGTCCCTTTTAGAAGTGTTCCCGAACATCAAAAAATAATTTTTGCAAAAAATCTTGGAACTATGATAGAAGCAGGTTTACCACTTGCAAAGAGTCTTTCTGTTTTAGAAAAGCAAATAAAAAATAAAAATTTTAAAAATATTATTTCTTCTCTTGAGGATGAAATAAGAAAGGGTAAAACTTTAAGTGAAGCATCTAGACTTTATTCTGATGTCTTTCCCAATCTCTTTATATCAATGGTAAAAGCAGGTGAGGAGAGCGGTAAACTTTCTGATTCTTTGAAAATAGTCGGACATCAAATGGATAGCGCATATAAACTTAAGAAAAAAATAAAAGGAGCGATGATATATCCATCGGTCATTCTTTCTGTGATGATTATTATTGGTGTAGCCATGCTTATCTTTGTTGTTCCTAGTATTACCGCAACTTTTAAAGATCTTAATGTAGAATTACCTTTGCTTACTAGAATTCTTATCGGTACTAGTGATTTTTTGAAAAATAATATTTTTGTTTCTTTAATATCTATTATTATAATATTCTTTGCTTTTTATTTTTTCTCACTTTCTAAGACAGGGAAAAGATTTATTGATTTCGTTATTTTAGGCTTACCTGTTATCGGCGGTTTAGTAAGAGAGACCAATTCAGCAAGAATAACTAGAACTATTTCCTCACTTCTTTCATCTGGTGTACCTTTTGCGGAAGCTATCCTTATAACTGGTGAGGTCATCCAAAATACTTATTTTAAAGATATTTTAGTTGAAGCTAGAATAAAGGTTGAAAAAGGAGAACCTATATCTAGTGTATTTTTACAACAGACGAAATTATGTCCAATCTTTGTTGGAGAAATGATGAGTGTCGGAGAGGAAACCGGTAGACTTCCTTCTATGCTTATGGAGGTTGCTGATTTCTATGAAAACTCTGTTGACCAAAAAACAAAAGATATGTCTACAATTATAGAACCTTTCTTAATGATAATTATTGGACTTGCTGTAGGCTTCTTTGCTTTAGCTATGATTAAACCTATCTATTCTATAATGGATACACTTTAGAATAATAAGTTATAAAAGAAAATATAAACATTATGTCTATAAACAGAAAAGATTTTAATTTTGGTTTTTCTTTTGTTGAAATAATTATTGTTTTGGCGATAATATCATCACTTTCAACAATAGTAGTTTTATCTTTTTCTAAAGTAGGTGGTGTGCAATCTTTGGAAAAGACGACTATTTCTGTAATATCAATTTTAAACGAAGCAAAATCCATGGCGATATCTTCTAAAGATTATTCTGATTATGGAGTAAGGATAGAAAATAATAAATTAATTTCTTTTAAAGGGAATTATGGTAATGAAAATAAGATCTACAGCATTCCAAATCTTGTAGAAATATCTGATATTTCAATTGGTGGTGTTAGTAATAATGATATTCTTTTTAAAAAAGTCTCTGGAAGTACAAATGCCACTGGCACTATAACTATATCTGTAGTAGATAATCCGACGGTAAATAATTCAATAAAGATTTCAACGACTGGTTTGATAGAGAAAATATAAGTAATATTTAAAAATATGAATAAAAAGATAAAAGAAAGATTAAATATTAAAAAAGGGGTAGGACTTGTGGAAGTTTTGGTTGCGGTTTTTATTTTTACAATAATTTTAAGTTCACTTATTTTAATAAGTAATATGTATCTTTCTGGTGCTGGTGACAATCTTAAACTTACTCAGGCCGCATATCTTGCAGAGGAAGGGGTGGAAGCAGTAAAAGTTATTAGAGATAATAATTGGACAAATATTTCAGATATAAATCTCGGACAATCTTACTACCTGTATTTTAGTACAACATCTTCCACTTGGCAGGCTACTACCACAGTAATATACGTGGATGATTTTATAAGAAGTTTTGTCTTAGAAGAGGTAAAGAGAAATGCTGATGGAGACATTTCTGATTTTGGTGATACTGATCTAAAAACAAAAAAACTCATTGTATTCGTCTCTTGGTTTGGAAAGACGGGTGAGACAACAAAGAGTTTAAAGACTTATATAACAGATATTGTTGGTGAATAATAATTATGAATAAAATATTAATTAAAAAAAAAGGTGGGTTTACTCTTATTGAGATGTTGGTTTATTTAAGTATTATGGTTATAGTGACAATAACTCTTGTTCAATCTTTTATTGTTATCTTAAAATCAAATAAAATTTCTTTTACTAATTCTGTTCTTAGAAATTCTGGTTATTCAATAATGGAGAATATTATTAGAGAAGTTAGATCTTCAAAAACCATCAACCAGTGTGGTTCTGGTATTTTAGAACTTACTCAGAGTGATAATAATATTGTTAAATTTTACAAAAATAGTGATGGTCTACTACTTTTGAGTGAAGGTAGTCCTACTTTAATTAATAAAGGTTTTTTAAATAATAAAGGATCAAGAATATCTGAGTTATCATGTAATTCAATTGATACAGGCAAATCTAAAGCATTAAAGATTAAATTAGTTTTGGAGACAGAAATAGGAGGGCAGAGTAAAAGTGAAAATTTTTATTCGACGATAATTTTAAGGGGTTCTTATTAGAAAATTAATAAATGTCACAAAATTATTATAAATTAATATTTTTA
>JBAYAG010000028.1:0-7040 GCA_041669885.1 Minisyncoccota bacterium
ATCTCCAGGATTTATATCTAGATGTTTACTCCAAAGACATTTTGAACAGTGGTTAGTAAAACCAGTCCCCTTCATAAGATTTCCGCATTTTTCACAAGTAAAATCTTCTATTCTTTTTTGAAATTTTTTCGGTTGATTGGTCATAAAGATTAATTTACATCATAATTCAATATAGAATAAAGCACAAGAAAAAAATATCATTTTTATTAAATAACCTCTGGCTTACTTATAAATTTTATGATAAGCTATGTTTTATATTATTTAATATATCGGAGTGTAGTGTAACGGTAGCATTCGTGCTTTGGGAGCATGCGATCCGGGTTCGAATCCCGGCACTCCGACATAATAAAAAATAACTAGCTAATAGCTAGTTATTTTTTATTATGTCGGAGTGCGCGAGCAAAAGTATTTGCTCGCGTCTGGGATCCGAAGCCTCATTAAGTATATTTTATAAACTTTAGTGAAAAAAATATCCAATGGGGTTGAAAAGAGAATACTTGGAACTTTTCAAAGACAGAGCGAGTGAAGACAGGTGAGTCGGAATCGAGAGTTTTTCTAGCAAGAAAAAACTCGTGATACTGGTTGTATAACAACCGAAATTCCCGGCAATTTTAATGTCATATTGAATAATAATGTTAAAATAACTTTACATATCAAAATTACCCAACCTGATGACTCTTTCTTATACTTTTTATTTCTTCATTATTTTCTTCTTCTTTTTTCTTTTTACCTTCCTCTCCCATTTTTCTCAATTCAGATTCTGGAAGTTTAATGAGCTCAATCGCCCTACTATTCAAATAATCTTCTGTATTTAATTTTGGATCATCTAAAACTTCCTCAAGTAAAGCATGTAGCACAAAACCAACCTTAGGGCCTGGCTTTTCACCTGAAACCTCCATAATTTTCTTTCCATCAATATTAAGCATCCCAACAGAAATCGGGTCTCTAGTAGCTTCATCTATCATTGAATGATATTTCCTCAAACGATAAGGATCTTCTTTCGATCTACCCATACCCACCCTGTCACAAACACGAACGTTCATAAGATCCCAAATATTATCTTTTCCAACTCTTGCAACAATTCTTCTTACAGCAGAAAGACTTATTTGTTCAGTATCAGCAAAAAACATATGTAACCTAACGAGTTTCACAACTTTTTCAATAACCTTATTTGGGTATCTCAAATCTTGCAATATCTTCTCTGTCATTCTAGCACTAACAACTTCATGGCCATAAAAAGACCACTCTTTTTTACCGATTTCACCTTCCCTTCTTGATTTTGGTTTACCAATATCATGTAAAAGGGCTGATAACCTTATTTCTAAACTCCAATTTTTATCAGCAGCACATTGTAAAGCTCTCAAAGAATGTTCCCAAACATCATATTTATGAGCACCCCCCTGTTCTATCCCTATAGTCTTTTCTAATTCAGGAATTATATATTTTAACAAACCAAATTTTTGACAAGCCTTTATTCCCCGCATCGGTTGTTCTGACATTATTATTTTTGTAAACTCTTCACGAATTCTTTCTTTTGCGATTTTTGAAAGCAAAGATGATTCTTCAGATAATGCTTTTTTAGTTTCACTATCAATTTCAAAACCAATATAGTTCCCTATTCTTACAGCACGTAATATTCTAAGACCATCTTCAGCAAATCTTTCGTGTGGGTTTCCAACTGTCCTTATAATTTTATTTTTCAAATCTTCTTGTCCTTTATAAAGATCAACTATTTGTCCTTTATAAAAATCTTCTTTACTTGCCACGTTGTCAGAAGACTTTTCGTGAGTTCCCTCTTCTTTCAAATCTAAAGCTATAGCATTTATAGTAAAATCTCTCCTCTTGAGGTCATCCTCAAGTTTTTCACTAAACGAAACACTATCCGGCCTTCTGTTATCTGAATATTCTGATTCAAGCCTATATGGTGTTATTTCAATAACCTTAAGAGTTTCATCTGAAACATTTTCATTCACAACACCAACTGTTCCATAAACATTTTCATAAAATGTATCTGGAAAAATAGTAATAATCTGTTCTGGCTTAGCATTTGTTGTCAAATCCCAATCTTTTGGCTTAATACCAAGAATTATATCTCGAACACAACCACCCACGAGATACGACTCAAAACCAGCTTCTTTAAGCTTTTGTGATGTTTCATATATAACCTTGGGCACTGGGCCATATCCTAATTCTTTTTGTTTCATAATTAATTTAAGAACATAATTATTAATGTGCGCTCGGTAAGAATCGAACTTACAATAACGGTTTCGAAGACCGTTGTGATATCCATTTCACCACGAGCGCATAACAATTATATAATACGCTAAAAGACATAAAAATGAAACTAAAAACTTTGATATTTTTATTTTTTGTGTATAATATATGAGTTAAATAATTTGCGGGCGTGGTTTAATGGTAGAACTAGTCCTTGCCAAGGATTGAGTCCGGGTCCGATTCCCGGCGCCCGCACATAATAAAAAATAATCTATAATAATATAGGTTATTTTTTATTATGTACAAGCAAGAAAGTGCCATAATGTACTTTCATCTGGAAACCAAAGCCCGATTGAGCAAATTTTGTAAGTGTTATGGAAACAAAATCTCCAATCTAATTGAAAAGATAATACTTGAAGATTTTAAAAGATGGAGCGATCGAAGGCGAGTGAGTCGGGATCGAGAGTTTTTCTAGCAAGAAAAAATTCGTTATACTAAAACTGTAAGTTTCAATAAGTATACTTATAATCCAGTTTGTTCGTCGTATTTTTAAAAACCTTTAGGTAGCTATTTTTAAATATATTTAATTAATTTTAATCTTAAATTTAAGTATCAGACACTACCCTACCAATCAGACATATATCAACATTAAAAATACATTAACGGAATATATTTTTTATATATATCCTTTCTAATTAACACAATTCTATAAGAAACTGTGGATAACTATGTGTATATGTTAATTAAAGACAGTCTATTAGAAGAATTAGACACCACCTTAGTATTAGAGACTTTATAAAAAATATGGCTATAAATAAAGATGTTACATATAAATAAGTCTTTGAATAGGTCTTTTACTTGGATTTTTGCATATTATGTTACTTAGAAACACTTTATATGTTTCATCAGAAACGGTTTATTGTTTAAAGGAATAAAATTCTATAATTTTATTTAATTAGTGATATTATATAAGGTATATATGCCTAATAAGACCGAAAAACAATTAATAGGTAAACTTGGTGAAGATATAGCCTGTAAATATCTGAAAAGTAAAGGTTTTACAATAATAAACAGAAACTACCTTAAAAAATGTGGGGAAATAGACATAATAGCCCAAAATAAGGGTTTAATTCATTTTATAGAGGTAAAAAGTGTTTCCCGTGCCTGCCCGTCAAATTATCAAAATGATTTGAATAGGGAAATTAAAACAAAAAGTGTTTCATCAGAAACAAATGATTCCTATAGACCCGAAGATAATCTACACACCTGGAAGTTAGAAAGATTAAGGAAAACAATACAATTATATTTAGCTGAAAAATATGTTTCATCAGAAACAGATTGGTTTTTTGACGTTATTACAGTGTATATAGATCAAGAAAAGCGTCTAAGTAGGGTTAATATGTTAGAAAATGTTATTTTATAATGATTTTAACAGTGTTTCATACGAAACAAAAGGTAAGGTGTACCCTTAAACATTTAAAAAGGAGTCTTCCTACCTTTTGTTTCTTATGAAACAACCTTTTCCTTTTACTCCAATACAATTTTAATCTTTTTTTCCAATAAAAAAAACCGCCCTAAACCTTTGAGCACTGGTTTTGGACGGCGAAAGTGATCTCCTCGTGAGAATTCAATACCCTTGAACATCTTACCGTTTTATTTAAAAAATTAAAAAATATTGTGGATAAATGTAAGGGAAGAAAAGCGATGAAATATCACCAAGCGAACCTTTCTATTTTGAAGCTTGGCCTAAGCTTCTTGGAAAGAACTAAACTACGTGTGAAAAATAAGGAGACAAAAAACTTGAGTTGCATGTCTTGTTTTTTATTTGTTTTTCACAACTTCCGATCTGGTACTATTATATTCCCATCTAAAAGACATGTAAAGGACATACCTGTGGATAACTCTTAAAATGTCTTTTATAAGAAACATCATTTAAAAATAAGCCTTTTTTATAATACTTATTTCAAATCCAACAACACCGGACAATGATCACTCCCCATCATATTATCTAAAATTTCAGCTCTTTTTATTTTATCTCTCAAATCTTTTGAAACAAAAAAGTAGTCTAAACGCCAACCGACATTTCTATCACGAGCAAAAGTTTTCATATCCCACCAAGAATACTGAACTTTTTCTGGATGGAGTAATCTAAAAGTATCTATATAACCATTTTCTATAACTTTATCTAACCAAGATCTTTCCATAGGTAAGAATCCCGTATGATTTTCATTTTCTTTTGGTCTAGCAAGATCAATCTCGTTGTGTGCTGTGTTTACATCACCACAAAAGACTACTGATTTACCACTTTTTACTATTTTATTGATAAATTTCAAAAATTCATCATAATATTCCATTTTATAATCCAACCTATCTTGTCCACCACCGCCATTTGGAAAATAACAAGTAATAATAACCATCTCACCAAGATATAGAGCCAAAAACCTTCCTTCTTGGTCTAATTTTTCTACTCCAATACCATACTCCACTTTTGAAGACTGGATTCCTGCTTCCGCAGGAATGACAGAAGAGAGAAGCTCTTTTTTTACATAAATTGCAACACCTGAATAGCCCTTTTTTACTTTTGAGTGGTCAAAATAAGCATAATATCCAGCTGGAGTGCGAACTTCCTCAAGAAGCTGATCTGGATGTGATTTTGTCTCTTGTAAGCAAAAAATATCAGGGTCTAACTCAAAGATAGAGTCAAAAGCTCCTTTTTTATAAAAAGCACGAAGTCCATTTACATTCCAAGATAAAATTCTCATATACTAATATTGTATCAATAAATATAATGGTTGCAAAATATGCATATAATAATATAATTATAGTATTAGCAATATTACTAATTAATTAAGCCTAACCCACCTGAGATGGACGGCGAACAAAAAATATGGACAATCAAGAACAACAAAAAGAAACTCCTATTATAAATCAACCAACAGAAAATCATCAGAGTGGTAATAATTCAACAGACAATGATAAGTTGTGGGGAATAATAGCTTATCTTATTTTCTTCTTACCATTAATAATAGTAAAAGATAGATCAGCTTTTTTAAATTTTCATATAAACCAAGGTCTCACACTTTTTATAGTTGGTTTAATAGGTAGTGTGATTCTAAGTATGCCTTTTAATGGTCTAATAATGATACTTGGTCAAATCTGGAATATCTTAATAATAATTCTAGTTATTGTTGGTATAATAAATATAGCAAAGAAAGAAATGAAACCTTTACCTTTAATAGGAAATCTATTTAGCATTATTAAATAAAACAGTCTATAACGTCGGAGAATTAATATAAGAATAAAAATTAAAATCAAATATGAAAAAATTAATGTCTATGTTGGCAATATTGTTTATTCCTATAATATCTTTTGCACAAAATTATAGAATGGAAAATTTTAGTGGTTATAGACAAAGTGGAATGGGTGGAATAATCTTTACTTTCTTTTTAGTTCTACTAATACCAATAGTCTGGATTGCTTTCTGTATATTTGTGTTCGTATTTTGGCTTATGATGCTTGTTGATGCGATTAAAAACGCACCAAAAGATATGAGACTTGTTTGGGTGGTAGTAATAATCTTTACAAATATAGTCGGGGCTCTAGTCTATTACTTTATGGAGAAGAAAAAAAACATTTGTAAAACGGAAACTAAAAAAGAAAGTACAGAAACAAAAGAATAAAGATATAAATTAATACAAAAAAGGATTTTCGCAAAGCGAAAATCCTTTTTTGTATTTTTATATTATATTCTACATTCCCCGGCTGGGCAGGCACTATTCTATATTTTCTCGTTGTCATGAAATTTCTTATGCACATCCCTCAAATGTTTGTCGGTAACATGTGTATAAATCTGTGTAGTAGCAATATTTGAGTGACCGAGCATCATTTGAACAGAACGAATATCTGCACCGTTTGAAAGCAAATCAGTTGCAAAACAATGTCTTATCACATGGGGAGTAACCTTTTTTGTAATACCAGCGATCGTCGCATATTTTTTCACAATCCTTTCTATAGTTCGGTGATCAAGTCCAGTAGAATATTCTTTCTTTTCAACAATTTTGTTGTCTATCTTTTTATTATTTAAAGCTTTTTTATCACTAGTAATAGGCACGAACATTGCATCAGACATATCTTTACGTAAAGACAAATATTCTTTAACTGCTTTTTTAGCTTCATCAGAAAGAAAAACCACTCGAACTTTTCCTCCCTTACCACGAATAGAAAATTCATCCATTTTTAAATCCAAATCATTCTTTAGAGAGCACAATTCTGAAACACGAAGACCAGTAGAAAATAAAAGTTCCAATATCGCTTTATCACGAGAACGTCTTTCTGGATTTTGTTCTTGGTTTGGTGCCTCCAAAAGTCTTTTTAATTCTGTAGGAGAAATAACATCAATAGATCTTTCACCAACTTTTGCAAGCTCTATATTGTCTGCGGGGAGGGAAGTAATACCACGGCGAGTTAGAAACTTAAGGAAAGTTCTAAGGGCAATCATATAATAATTCTGAGTTTTCTTGTTCATACTTCCTCCAGCGGGGGCTCTTTGACCAAACAAATGATATGCTTTTGCTCCTGGTCTTCTGTTAAGCCAAACGCGAAATTCACGAACTTTTTCATTAGTTATATCTTTTGGGTCTTTTACTCCGGTTTGCTCTAAGAAAACAGAAAGATAATGATCGTAATTTTCAATAGTTCTTAGAGCCTTACCTCTTTCTATCTCTGCATATTCAAGATATTGTCTCTTTAGTTCAAATAAATCCATATTTACTATATTCTATCATAAAAAATATTGTGCGACATTATAAAAAAATTAAAAGTTTATA
>JBAYAG010000029.1:0-6982 GCA_041669885.1 Minisyncoccota bacterium
GATTTTGCACAAAGTTTTAGACCTTCTATGACATCACCTATAAATAGAATATCTGTTTATATAAAGAGGACAAATTGGCCATCAAATTTTACTGTAAAATTAATGACGGATAACAACGGAATTCCTGGAACACAAATTGCTTCTACAATTTTAAACACTAATAATGTATCAACTAATTATGGTTGGGTAGATTTAGTTTTTACTTCTTCTCCAACTTTAAATGGTGGTACTAATTATTGGTTTGTTATTGTCGGTGATACTAAAGCAAATAAGACATCAACAAATACATATACAATAGCTGCAAATACTGCTTATACTCTTGGTAGTGCAAAGGTTGGTACAGCTGGTGGTGTATGGAATAATACAAATCCTTCAGGATTAGATTCTTATTTTTCTGTTTATCTTGGTTCTTCACCGGCTCAAATCTGGGGAAATGAAGGTGATTATATGTATATAGGTTCAACTTCAACAGATATTGTTTGGGCATCATCCATTAAACATGTAAGTACTCCTGGTATAATTTATTGTGAATACGGTGAATTGAATGCTAATGGAAAAATTTGTAATACAAGCAGACCAAATCCTAGCACATTACCAATGCCAGTATCACAGGCAAATATAGACCAATGGAAAACTGAAGCCGAAAGTGGTGGTTCTACAACAACTTTGGCTATAGGGTGGGCTGGTGGTACTATAGGAAATAAAAAAATCACGGGCAATTTAACTGTGACCAGTGGGACACTTTTAGTTACAGGAACTATTTGGGTGGAGGGTTATATTACACTGTCTGGTGGCGGAACGATTAAACTTAGTCCTTCTCTTGGAGCTAATAGTGCTGTTATACTTACCGATAAATATGCGCAAATCGATGGTGGGGGAAGTTTTGAAGGATCTGGAACTCCAGGGAGCTATCCCGTTCTTATATCAACGTCAGTTTGTCCTAGTACAACACCTTGTTCTGTAAATAATTCCGCAATATCACTTTCAGGTGGAGCAGGGGCGGTAGTTCTTATAGCTCCTTTTGGTAAGATAAATATAAATGGAGGTTCTGGTGCAAGAGCTGTTACTGCTGATTCTATATATATATCTGGTGGTGGAATTGTGACATACGAAACTGGTTTAGCTGATTTATCTTTTAGTAGCGGGCCATCTGGAGGTTGGAGTATTAGTTCTTGGAAAGAATTAGAGGAGTAATTTCAAAATACAAAAATGATGGGTCGCTTCGCGACCCATCATTTTTGTATTTTGAAATTATATTATTAAGTGTTATGATTTAATTGTAATTTTAATAGATAATGTCATATTCTAAAAGATATGATTAAATACAGTTTGTGTTGTGTTTAAATGTAATACTACGCGACATAATTCTAAAGAATCAAATGAATACAGAAAATAATTCAAAATTAACTATAAATATAACACCTGGATCCTTTTTGAAAGGTATTTTAGTTATACTTTTTGTTTGGTTTTTGTTTTTTATAAAAGATATTGTACTTGTAGTTTTGACAGCTGTAGTGATTGCTTCTGGACTTGAGCCACTTATTCATTGGTTTAAAAAATATAAAATTCGTAGGCTTCCTGCTGCAATAATATCTTATTTAGGACTTTTCGGAATCTTTGCAGGGTTATTATTCTTCTTTATCCCTTCTGTTTTAGATGAAGCTTCTTCTTTTCTTACAACATTACCAAAATATCTTGAGTCAGTAGTATTATGGAACCCTTTAAATGTTAGTCAAAGCGATATAATAACTTCTCAAAAAGTAGTTCAGGGAATATCTGATGGTTTAATAGATTCACAACAATTGGTCAAAGGAGTTGTTACAAATCAAATACCATCTAATAGTTTTGGTATTGGTGATTTAATAAATGGAATTAAAAGTATTACTTCAAATGTTTCTGATGGTCTTGTAAAAATCATAACCACTGTATTCGGTGGATTGTTATCTTTCATCCTTATTATTGTTTTATCATTTTATCTTTTAGTTCAAGAAGATGGAGTTACTAAATTTTTAGGACTTATTACACCAGTTAAACATGAAAAATATGTCGTTGACATCTGGAAGAGATCACAAATAAAAATAGGACAGTGGATGCAGGGTCAGCTTTTACTTGCTGTTCTTGTTGGTGTTCTTGTATATCTTGGACTTGTTGTTCTTGGTGTAAAGAATGCACTTTTACTTGCTGTTCTTGCTGGAATACTTGAAATAATCCCTGTCTTTGGTCCTATTCTTTCTGCAATACCAGCGATACTTGCTTCTTTTATAGATGGTGGTTTGACTATGGCACTTCTCGTTTTAGGTCTTTATGTAATAGTTCAACAATTTGAAAATCATCTTATATATCCTCTTGTAGTTAAAAAAGTTGTTGGCATTTCTCCAATTATAGTTATACTCGCGTTACTTATTGGTGCAAAATTAGCAGGTTTCTTGGGTGTAGTGCTTTCTGTTCCTGTTGTTTCTGTTGTTATGGAATTTATAGATGATATAGAAAAGAGTAAAAATATATTTTGGAAAAAAGTCAGCGAATCAGAAAAAACAAATGGATAATACTAAATTAAATAAATTTTATATAACGACAACTTTGCCGTATGTGAATTCGAATCCCCATATGGGACATGCTTTGGAATTTGTTCGTGCAGATGTTATTGCTCGATACAAAAAACTTATGGGTTTTGATGTATTTTTTAATACAGGCACAGATGAACACGGACAGAAAATCTATACAAAAGCTCTGGAAACTGGTCAGACACCACAAGAATATACAGATTTTTATGCAGGGAAATTCAAAGAACTTCTTAAACTTTTAGGTATATCTCCCGACGTAAATTTTATAAGAACTACAGACGAAAATCATATAAAATCAGCACAAGAGTTTTGGAAAACTTGTGATAAGAATGGTTATATATATAAGAAGAATTATCAGGTTAAATATTGTGTAGGTTGTGAACTAGAAAAATCAGATTCAGAGCTCGTAAATGGTAAATGTCCAGATCACCCAAATATAGAGCTTGAGATAATAGAAGAAGAAAATTATTTTTTTAAGTTTTCTGCTTTTCAAGATAAACTTTTAGATTTTTATGAGAAGAATCCAGATTTCGTTATTCCAGATTTTAGATTTAATGAAATAAAAGCTTTTGTAAAAAGAGGTTTGACGGACTTTAGTATTTCTAGATTAAAGTCAAAGATGCCTTGGGGGATAGAAGTGCCAGGAGATGAAAATCAAGTTATTTATGTTTGGTTTGATGCTCTTGTAAACTATATTTCTGCAATAGGTTGGCCGAGTGATATGGAGAAGTTTAATAAGTGGCAAGTAGAAACAGGTGGTATGGTTCAATATTGTGGAAAGGATAATCTTCGTCAACAGTCCGCAATGTGGCAAGCTATGCTTATAGCTGCTGGTTTACCAAATTCAAAGACTATAGTTATAGATGGTTTTGTTACTGGTGCTGGTGGAGTAAAAATGAGTAAATCTATTGGTAATGTTGTTGATCCTGTTGAAATTATAAAAGATTTTGGAACGGATGCTTTGAGATACTATGTCTTAAGAGAGCTTTCTCCTTTTGAAGATACTCCTTGTACGAAAGAAATGTTTAAAGATGCTTATAATGCAAATCTTGCGAATGGTTTAGGAAATCTTGTAAGTAGAGTAATGAAAATGGCTACAAATTACAGTGTTTCTATTTCATCAGAAGATTATGTTGATATTATTAAAAAAGATTGGATAAAATTTATTGAGTTAAGTTCTTCTTACAAAACATTTTTGGAAGGTTATAATATTAAAATGGCTATGGATGATATTTGGATTAGAATATCAAAATTAAATGAATCAATACAAGAAAAACAACCTTTTAAAAAGATAAAGATAAATAAAGAAGAAGCAGAAAAAGATTTAAAAGATATGCTTATAGAATTAACAATTATTGCTGGACATTTATTACCATTTTTGCCAGAAACTTCAGAAAAAATTTTAGAACTTATAAAAGAAAATAAGACTCCAGAAAAGCCACTGTTTTTAAGAGTTGATTAATATATAAATATAAAAGGCAGATTTTGCTTTGTAAAATCTGCCTTTTATATATAATATGCATTATGGATTTAAAATACATAGACATACATTCACATCTAGATTTTGCAGATTATGGAAGTGATCAAAAAGGTATTATACAAAGAATGAAAGATTCTGGAATTTTTACTATAACTATTGGAACAGGAGTAGAAAGTTCAAAAGAAGCTGTAAAGCTTGCCGAAGAAAATGAAAATATTTATGCATGCATAGGTAATCATCCTGATGATGAGCTCGGAGAAATATTTGATGAAAAAGATTATGAAGAATTAGTAAAAAGTCCCAAGGTGGTTGCGATAGGTGAATGTGGTCTTGACTACGCTGAACTACGCGGACTAGACGCGGAAAAACGCAGAAAAAAAAGTAAAGAAGATCAAATAAAAGATTTTAAAAAACAAATAGAATTTGCCATAAAACATAATAAAGTTTTAATGCTTCATATTCGTGATTTTTCTCAAGGTGAGACCTTAGATCCTCAAAAAGGTGTCTCCTTGAAAAAATCCGCATATGAAGATGCTTATAATATTATTAAGGAATTTTGCCAAGGTGAGACCTTGGTGAAAGGAAACATACATTTCTATGCTGGAACTTTAGAATGGGCAAAAAAGTTTATTGAACTTGGTTTTACAATTTCATTTACTGGGGTTATTACTTTTGCACGCAATTATGATGAAGTTATTAAAAATATTCCTTTAGATAAAATACATGCAGAGACAGATTCTCCTTTTGTTGCACCAATACCTTTCAGAGGGAAGAGAAATGAACCATCTTATGTTATAGAAGTTTATAAAAAGATTGCCGAAATTCGCGGAGAAGATTTTGAAATGGTTAGAAAGCAACTGATAGAAAACACCAAAAGAGTATTTAGTATATAGGATAAAGTGTTTAGTATTTTTATGTCATTGCGAGGAGATCTTCATTTTGACGGCAACGTGCCCAACATCAACTGGAGTGATGACGAGTTTAGAGTGAACTGGTACAACACTGATAACCGGAACGACAACATCTGTTCTTGTGTAGAAATTTCTCAAAAAATGAACTACTAGTATTTCATTTTTTGTTTAAATAATTTATTCAACCATTTGTCATTTTTGATATCTCAATAATTTGCTGAGAAATATGTAAGTATGTTTTTTCGGCTAAAATTCCTAATTCTTTTTCTGTTCTTATAAGATTTTGTAATTTTAAGTAATGAAATTAATTTTATTAATTTTTGTTTAAAAGAAATAAAAGAGTTTTGTATAAAAGAATTATTGATTGAACTTCATTCCAATAAAGTCTCTATACGTAAAATTAATTCCGGAATTGATTTTCTGAGTTATGTTTGTTTACCACACAGAAAAATTTTAAGAACCAGAACAAAAAGAAGAATTTTAAAAAAAGTAGAAGAAATAATGAATAGTTTTGATAGGGGTATTATCAATGAAAAAGTTTTCTCTTCAAAAATTAATTCATATTTTGGTATTATCAAACACTGTAAGGGGGAAAAGATTAAAGAACAGATAAATAGAATATTTTTTGATTAGATTTAAAGAAAAATTGAATAACTATTTTAAAATTAAATTTTATGTTATTGTATTGAAAATGCAACCAACAATACTCACAACAAAACCAGGTTCTGACTATGAGCTTATAGATTCTGGAAATGAAGAAAAACTAGAAAGATATGGTAAATATGTGTTAAGAAGACCAGATCCGCAAGCTCTTTGGAATAAAACTTTGTCAGAAAAGGAATGGAAAAATGCTGATGCAGTTTTTTATCAAGATGGTGATAGAAAAGGATGGAGAAAAAATAAAGAAATGCAAAACGAGTGGCAAATTTCTTTTGATGACTTAAAGTTTAATATTAAACCAACCGCTTTTAAGCATACTGGAGTTTTTCCCGAACAGTTTATAAATTGGAGATTCATCAAGTCTAAAGTTGAAAGTGAAAAGTTAAAAGGAAGAAAAGAACCAATTAAAATTCTTAATCTTTTCGGTTATACTGGAGGGGCTACGCTTGCTGGACTTTCTGCGGGGGCTGAAGTTACTCATGTTGATGGATCAAAATCATCTGTGGCTTGGGCAAAAGAGAATGCAGAACTTTCAAGATTAGACAAAAAACCAGTCAGATGGATTATTGACGACGCTAGAAAGTTTGTAATGAGAGAAATAAAAAGAGGTGTAAAATATGATGGAATAATAATGGACCCGCCATCTTTTGGTAGAGGAGGAAAGGGGGAGATTTGGAAAATAGAAGATGATTTTCTTAAGCTTATAGAAGATTGTGGAAAAATTCTTTCCGATAAACCAATATTTTTTATAATAAATGGTTATGCTGCAGGATATTCCTCCCAAGCTTACTATAATGCTCTCAAACCTATAATGGAAAAATTCGGAGGAAAATTTGAGGCAGGGGAGCTTACAATTGAAGAATCTAGAAATGGAAGATTATTACCTTGCGGTATTTTTGTAAGATGGGGTATTATTGATTAGTTACTGGGACATCCAGTGTCCAGTAGGTTGTTTGTGAAGCAAGATCTTTTTAGAAAGGTTGTGCTACAATTTATATTATCATTCTCGCGTAGGCGAGAGTCCAAGTTTTTATTTAGTTAATAGATTTCCACCTACGTGGGGAATAACACAAGAATTATGAAAATATTAGATGGCAAAAAAGTTAGAGATATTATCTCCGAAAAAATTAAAGATGAATTAAATAAAATAAATGCAAAACCAAAGCTTGTTATTATTCAAGTTGGTGATGATGAAAGGTCTACTATATATGTCAGACAGAAGAAAATTTTTGGTGAAAAACTTGGTTTTGAAGTTGAACATATAAATTTAGATAAAGACATTAAAGAAGAAGACCTTATCTCAAAAATAGAAGTTTTAAATTCTGAAGAAACCGTAAATGGAATAATTGTTCAATTACCTTTACCTA
>JBAYAG010000030.1:0-6876 GCA_041669885.1 Minisyncoccota bacterium
ATTTTGGTAATTTTAAGTATGATGATACTGATGATTATATAGATTTTGTTTCTCCAGTTGCAAAGGCTGTTGCACTCAATCCAGAAGATAATAGGGGTATAATACTTGGTGGGTCTGGTCAAGGAGAGGCTATAGTTGCAAATAGATTTCCAAACATTCGTGCTATTGTTTATTATGGTGAAGCTGGTTTTTTCCCAGAAGCAGATATTATTAAACTCGGTAGAGAACATAATAATTCAAATATTCTTTCTCTTGGTGCAAGATTTCTTAATATAGAAACAGCTCAAAAAGTAGTCAAGAAATGGCTTGAGACTAAATTTACAAATGAAGAAAGACATATTCGTAGAATAAAAAAGATAGAAACAGTTTCAAGAGATGTCAAAAATAATTTAGAGTTTAAATAGGTAGTTCTTAAGATTGTGTCTTCGCTATACTTGCAAAGACAAAATATCGGATAGAATATTTTTTGTTCATTAAGTTAATTAAAAATCAATCATGATAGAAATTATACCAGCAATAATACCAGAATCTTTTGAAGATCTTAAAGATAAGATGACTCTTGTTAGTGGTCTAACTCATCTAATTCAGATAGATGTCTGCGACGGTAAATTTGTCCCTTCTAAGAGCTGGCCCTATACTGGTGATCGTGAGAATTTCTTTAGAAAAATAATAGATGAATCAGAGGGGTTTCTTTTCTGGGAGTCTTTAGATTTTGAAGTTGATCTTATGGTTAAAAATCCTGAAACTGTTTTTGAGGATTGGGTTAGAGCTGGTGCAAAAAGAATTGTCTTTCATATTGAATCATCAGAGAATCTTTTACCTTTTATAAAAGAAGTGAGAGATAAATACGGATATTACGGTGATTCTATTGTTGGAATAGAGATTGGTATCGCTTTAAATATAAAAACACCAAACGAGGAGATCTATAAAATTCTTGAGCCGAATGAATCCGGTAGATCTTTAGTTGATTTTGTTCAATTTATGGGTATTAGAGATATCGGTTATCAAGGCCAGTATTTTGATGAGAGAGTCTTGGGTAAAATAAGAGAGCTTAGACAAACTCATTCAGATACAATAATAAGTATTGATGGAGGAGTTAATTTTGAAAATGTTGATGATTTAGTAAAGGCTGGAGTAAATAGGTTAGTTTCTGGTTCAGCAATTTTTGAAAGTGATAATATTAGCGAAGCAATAGAAAGAATGAAATTAACAATTTAATATTAATTTAATGGAAGAGATAAAATTTTCGTTAGTGTTGTTTCTAGTTGTTTCTATTTTTGTTGTCTTATTATGGATAGCTTTTAAAAAGAAAAAAGCCTATTTAACTGGTGGCCTTTCTGTAAAAAAAGATGAACAGCCAATTCTTTATTGGTTGGTAATTTTTTTGTATGTATTGTTAATGTTACCTTCTTTAATTTTATTATTTTTTTCCTTATTTAAAATATGAGAAAGGGTATCTATAAACACTATAAAGGTAATTTATATAGAGTTATTAATTTTTGTAAACACTCAAAAACTTTAGAAGACTTAGTTTTTTATGAAGCTCTTTATGATAATCCGGAATCTAAATTTTGGGTTAGGCCAATAGAAATGTTTGAAGAAAAGGTTATTACCCCAGATGGTAAGAAACTGAGGTTTACCTTTATAAGTGAAGAGTAGTTTGACAATAGTTTTATAACTTGTATTCTTTATTTAGTTAAAAAAAAGAGTTCTTTATGCGAGTCTGTACTGCCTTCGTATGTATGATTGGTTTTTTCTTGTCTCTTTTGATGGCTAATTGGGTGAAGATTTTTGTTAATCAGAATCTAAACCTGATTATGTGGTATTTCATTACAACCACATCATGCCTTGTGTTTATTAACAAAGTCGTTGAGGATAAGTTTAACCGCATTGCATTTCTCTTTCGACGTGATTACTAGAAAACTAGGACAAAAGATTTTATGATAAGGCCGACTCTCTTAGAGCCGCCTGTTTTTTTGTTTAATTTTTGATAGAATATGGGTTATGAAAACACTTAGAGAATATATAAAAGAAGCAGAAGAAAAAGGTGTGGCGATAGGACATTTCAATATTTCAAATCTTGAAACTTTGAGAGGTATTTTTAATGCCGCAAAAAGACTTGATGTACCTGTTATTATAGGAACTGCAGAAGGGGAAAGAAAATTTATAGGAACAAAACAAGCAGTGGCTTTAGTAAAAAGTCTAAGAGAGGAATATAACTACCCAATATTTTTAAATGCAGATCATACATATACTGTAGATGGTGTAAAAGAATGTATTGATGCTGGATATGATGCTGTTATCTTTGATGCCACGGGAATGTCTTATGAAGAAAATATTAGACTTACAAAAGAGTGTGTAGAATATGCTAGGTCAAAAAATAAAGACATTATAGTTGAAGCGGAGCTTGGTTTTATTGGTTCATCATCAAAGGTATTAGATAATCTTCCAGAAGGAGTAAAGATAACAGAAGAATTTTTAACTAAACCAGAAGAAGCTAAAAAGTTTGTAGAAGAAACTGGTGTAGATATGCTCGCTCCCGCGGTTGGTAATATACACGGAATGCTCAAGGGTGGAATTGATCCAGCTTTAAATATTGAAAGAATTAAACAGATTAAAGAAGCTGTAAAAATCCCTTTGGTTCTTCATGGGGCTTCAGGAAACTCTGCAGAAGATATAAAAGAAGCTATAAAGAGTGGAATGTCTGTTGTTCATGTGAATACCGAGATTAGAGTTGCTTTCAAAAAAGCTTTAGAAGATGAACTAAAAGAAAAAATAAATGAAGTTGCTCCATACAAATATATGGACAAAACTATTGGGGCAGTAGAGCTTATTGTTGAAGAAAAATTGAAGATTTTTAA
Organism: Minisyncoccota bacterium; assembly: GCA_041669885.1. GTDB lineage: Bacteria > Patescibacteriota > Minisyncoccia > Phycocordibacterales > GWA1-40-21 > Bog-1340. Next base: position 2,862 of record JBAYAG010000030.1, read on the forward strand.
TAATCTTTAGTTTGGGACTTGATTTTTATGGAAAAATATATATAATGCTTTTACTATGCTTACATTAAAAGTAGAAAAAAGAGATCCAAAGGCCAGCTTATCTGATATAAGAAAAGAGGGTAAAATGCCAGCGGTTTTTTATGGTAAAAAGGAGGAATCTACTCCAATAATGCTTTCTTATGCTGTTTTTGAAAAAACACTTAAAGATGCTGGAGAATCAACAATTATTCATCTTGATGGAGAAGGTGTTGATGTAGATGTTTTGATTCATGATGTCGATTTAGATCCAGTTACAGATAAACCAAGACATGCTGATTTCTATGCTATAGAAAAAGGAAAGAAAATAGAAATAGATGTTCCTTTGGAATTTGTTGGTGTTGCTCCTGCTGTAAAAACTCTTGGTGGTGTGTTGGTTAAGGTTATGCATGAGATTAAAATTGAAGCTTTACCTAAAGATTTGCCACAAAATATTGAAGTTGATATATCATCTCTAAATACTTTTGAAGATGTTATTACAGCTAAAGATTTAAAATTACCTAATGGAGTTGAGATAAAAGAAAATGGAGAAGAAGTTGTTGCTTCTGTATATGAACCAAAAGAAGAAGTGGTAGAGTCTCCAACTGTAGACTTATCAGCTATAGAAGTTGAAAAGAAAGGAAAAGAAGCTAAAGAAGGTGTTGGTGAAGAAGAATCTTCTAAAACAGATAAAAAATAATTTAATATTTTAAACAAAAAACCGCTTATAAGTGGTTTTTTGTTTTGTCTTTTTATTTTATTTTCTCGAGTGAACTTTTAATTATCTTATATCTGTATTAATTATCTTAAATATAGTAAAATAGAACTATAATGTTAAAGAAGTTTTTTTTATATTCATTTTTATTTTTCTATATATGCACTAACGTATATGCGGTTTCTTGTAATGATAGTGTAGATGGTAAAAGTGATAAACAACTTCAAGCCATACTTGATCAATGTGACGCAGAGATTAATGAACAGAAAAAAATACTTGGAAATGCACAAAAACAGTCATCAGAACTTGAAAAAGCTATTGCAGAAACTACATATAATATAAATAAGACTCAGCTTGAAATAAATGCAAGAAACGCAAAGATTAAACAGCTTGGTGAAAATATTGTTACAAAAACAGAATATATTGGTGAGTTGTCTGTAAGGATGGTTGAAATAAAAAAGTCTATAAGAAAGATGATGAAAGATTCTTATGATATTAGTAATATTTCTATAGTAGAAACTATACTTTCTAGTGAAGATTTATCAGATTTATTTAAAGATATAGATGATTATAAATCTATTAATAAAAAACTTAGAGATTTAATAAGTGAACTTACTGGTGTAAAAAAAACATCTGAGGTTCAAAAAACCGACCTTGAGGGTAGAAAAACACAAGAAGAGAAATTAAAGTTTGAACAGGCTACAGAAAAAAGAAAACTAGAAACTTATAAAAAAGAAAAACAGGATCTCTTAAAATTTTCAAAAGGTCAAGAAAGTTTATATCAAGCTTCAATAGCAGAAAAAGAAAGACAAAAAAACCAGATAAGAAATAAAATGTTTAAAACTGTAGGTGGGCAGGAGATATCTTTTGGTGATGCTCTTAAACTTATTCAACCATATGAGAGTACGATTGGTGTAAGTTCTGCATTGGTGCTTGCTGTTTTGTTTCAAGAGTCGGCTGTTGATAATACGATAGGTAAAAATATCGGTAAATGTGTTTACAATCAAGTGTCTTCTTGTGTAGCTGGTAAAACTGTTATGGCTGATACTCAAAAACCTTCATTTTTGAATATTATGAGTAATCTCGGTATGGATCCAGATAAGACACCAGTATCTTGTGCTATATGTAGGGACGGAAATTATGGTGGAGCGATGGGGCCAGCACAATTTATGCCACAAACATGGGATGCAATAAGTAGTCGTGTTGCAAAAATTTTAGGTATTAATTATCCTTCGCCGTTTAAAAATTTACATGCTTTTACTGCTGCTGCTGTTCTTCTTAAAGATAACCAAGATAGATGTAAGACTGCTTTTACAAAGAAGTCTGATATTTGGGCATGCTCCGCTTCAAAATATTATGGTGGCTTATATCTTATGGGAACAAGACTTACAAATTATATGTATTATGGTTATGGTGCTTCTGTTGCAAAGAGAGCTGTTCAGTTTGAAAAAGATATAGACTTATTAAATTCATAATTCTATTGCATTTTTAACTTAAATCTGTTATTATCTGAATCTATGAAAAAAGATATACATCCAAAATATTTTGAAAAAGCAAACACAACTTGTGCTTGCGGTGCTACTTATGATTTTGGTTCTACAAAAGAAGAAATACATGTAGAAATTTGTGCAGCATGTCATCCATTTTATACAGGTAATGAAAAGGTTATAGATACTGCAGGAAGAGTTGAAAAATTTAAAGCAAGAAAAACAGCTTCTAATAATTTAAAATCAAAGAAGACAGCTAAATAGCTAGTATTAACAAAACCCGTGCTTTTATAGTACGGGTTTTGTTATTTTTGATATAATATATTTACAATTATAAAACATTTATGCAAGATTTATTAAAAGAATTTAGAAAAAATAAAAAGACTACTTTTCTAGCTGAAGAATACAATAGGTTAGAAAATGAAGAAGAGTCTATTAAAGAAATGGCAGAAAAAGATCCTACCATGTTTTCTCTTGCTGAAGAAGAATTAAAAGGGATATTGTCTCAAAAAGAAGTTTTATTATCTCAAATGAAAGATATTGTTTTTGTTGAAGAAGAGGAAGAAAAATTTCCAAATGAAGTTATTATGGAGATACGTGCTGGTGTAGGTGGTGAGGAAGCTGCTATTTTTGCAGAAGATTTAGCAAAAATGTATCAAAGGTATGCTGAATTAAAAGACTGGTCTTATTCAATAGTTGATGAATCAAAGAGTTCTCTTGGTGGTTATAAAGAAATTTCTTTAGAGATAAGGGGAAGAGAAGTTTATAAAGAACTTAGGTTTGAAACTGGTGTTCATAGAGTTCAGAGAGTTCCTGCTACTGAAAAATCTGGTAGAGTTCATACTTCTACTGCTTCTGTGGCGATACTTCCTATAAGAAAGAAATCAAAAATAGAAATTAAACCTGCAGATTTGAGAGTTGAGTTTTCTAGATCTGGTGGTGCTGGAGGTCAAAATGTTAATAAAGTTGAAACTGCTGTTAGAATAGTTCATATTCCTACAAATATTGATGTAAGATCAACTGCAGAAAGAAGCCAGTTAAAAAATAGAGAAAAGGCAATGTCTATTCTTATAGCAAAGCTTGAGGTTCAAAAAGCAGAAGAAGACGTAAAGAAATTTGCTGGTGAGAGAAAAGAACAAATCGGTACTGCAGATAGATCAGAGAAGATAAGAACTTATAATATTTTACAAGATAGGGTCACAGATCATAGAGTAAAACATTCTTGGTATAACATCGAGTCTATTTTAGCAGGTGAGGGTTTAAATGATATCGTAGAATATATCGTTAAAACTGATTGTAAACCACAAGTGGGGGATTCTGAAGATTCTGACGAGTAAAGGCTCGCTCGGTAATCCCTTTTGAGAACACGAAAATATTTTGCTAAATATTTTCTCTGTCCGTCGCCGTCGCTCCTACCAAGTTTCTCAAAAGGAATTACCTCGCTCGCTAGTGGTAATACAATTCCGTAAGGTTTTTAAATTGAGAACTCTCGCTCGATATTGTAAATTCAATTAAAAAAAACCGAGGTGACGCCTTGAATCTCCAAAAAGGTGTATCCTCGTTTTTTTATACTTATTTTCTGTTTGTTATATCCCTAATTTTTGTTATATTTATCATATGGAAAAATACCCCTTACATCTCAAAATCCCCGACCTACAATCTTCAGAAGAAGTAGAAGATGCCGTAGAAAAGCAAGAACGTCTTACAGATGAATCTATTCCCAATGATCCAAAAGAAAGAATAGAGGCTTATATGGACAGATTAGAAAAAATATTCCTCAACCCAGATAAGAGAGTCA
>JBAYAG010000031.1:0-6845 GCA_041669885.1 Minisyncoccota bacterium
GCAGTTATCCACAGGTAAAATCAATTGCTTTTTTTTGTATATTTAAGAAAATATAGGCAAATGCTCTTTTGAGCAAATTATAAAATTAATTTAAAATAAATATGAGTGATGATGATAAGGATTTAAAAGATAGTGGTGAAGAAGAAAAAACAGAAAGTGGAATTTTATCTGATAGTGTTTTAGATGCTTTTGATGAAGCTATTCCCGTAGAAGACGAAACACTAAAAGATCCTTTTGATGAAACTGAGAGAGAGGAAGATGATACAATTCCTCTTGATTCAGGGGACTATGGAACATCGGATGAGTGGTAGAAATAAGTAGAAAGTTAAAAGTGTAAAGTTTATAAAGTAAATACAGGATTTTCGCTTCGCGAAAATCCTGTATTTTTTACTCTTTCTACTTTATGAACTTTATAAACCTTTAATTTTTAATTCTTCTTGTGGCAAAATATGTAAGCCCCACAGCTATAGCATCATATTCATCATCATATTTTATTTCTTTATCTATTTCTATAAGTTTTTTTACCATATAAATAACTTGATCTTTATCAGACATGCCATATCCAGTAACTGCGATTTTTATAGCCATCGGGGAAAATTCTACCACCTCTAAACCCATTACAGCGGAAACATAAAGCATTACTCCCCTAGCTTCAGAAACTTGCATACCAGTCTTTTGATTATTCTTAAAAAACAAAGTCTCTATTGCCATCACATCTGGCTTAAACTTTTCAACTAGCGATTCTATTTCTTGCCCAATAAGTTTGAGCCTTTCTTCGTGAGGGATTTTTGAAGAAGTTTTAAAACACTCAGAAAATAAAAGTTCTTCCTTTGAATCAGTTTTCTCTATTATTGCCACTCCCATTCTTTCATAACCAGGGTCTATTGATATAACTCGCATAGAATAATCTTAACACAAAAGAAAGTGTTGTAGGTGTTATAAATGTTATGATTGTTATGGTTACGTCATTCCCGTGAAAACGGGAATCCAGATTGTATTAATTAATAATACTGGATCCCGTTTTTCAACGGGATGACAATACAAATTAACCTGGACTGCTTCGTTCCTCCCTCCAAAAGCTGGCATGCGCAAAGACAATACTTATAAAAATACCAATCCAGGGTTCCCTTCCTTATAGGAACAGTACACCTTTTTTATATTTTAATTCACTCTGTTCTTAAAATATCTAAAAAACTTTTTCATTTTGGTCCCATCCCAAATTTCAACTGCACAGAAATGACAATATTAAAAAAAACAAGAAGACGTTTTTTTAAATTCCTAAGGTCTCACCTTGTTTTAAAAATACAAAGAGGAATTTTGCGAAGCAAAATTCCTCTCCCCTCCGTTATTACGAGAGTATAACCACTCGTAGCAATCCAGGCTTGTATTTCTTATACAACATACCGTATACCAAATACTATATACTGATTTTGATGAATCTCTTCTTTCCCACCTTCAAAACAATCTCTTTTTCAATTTTATAATTAACATCAGTTATTTTTACTCCTGAAACAGCGTCACTTACAGCATTTTCTAAAACAAGTCTTCGAAATTCACTCTTTGAATCAACAACCTTAACTTCAACAAGAACTTCTGAAAGTAATTTACCAACTTCAGTTTTTGTTTCTTCTAGATTTTCGGGTAAGCCTCCTTTTTTAAAAGTATCAACAAAATTCTTTTCTGCATTGTTTGCTTTTTCTTCTCCGTAATAAACTTTTACAATTTCTTTTGCTAATCTGATTTTTATATCTCTTGGATTTACTCTTCTTACAAGAAGATCCTCTTTTATCTTTTCTATTTCTTCATTTGAAATATCTGTAGAAATCTCAAATGCAGGCAACATCATTCCATCCGTCCAACTCATTACTTTTCCAAACATTTCAAATTCACTATCAAGCATTGAAACCATATTTCCCTCTGTCTTTCCCATTTTCTTTCCGCTAGTATCTTCCAAAAGTTTTGTTGTAATAACAAACTTTTCTTTTCCAATTAGTTCTTTCATTAAATTCCTACCAGTAAGCATATTAAATGTTTGATCGTTTCCTCCTATCTCACCGTCAACGTCCATAGCGACACTGTCATAACCCTGCATTAAAGGATACATAAACTCGTGAATATGAATTGGCTTAGCCTCCCCTATTCTTTTTTTAAACATATCCCTCTCAAGCATTTGTTGAACAGTAACCTTTGAGGCTAGGTCTAGCACATCACCAAATTTCATTTTACCCAGCCAGCTAGAATTATATTTTATTTTTGCTCCACCAAAACCAATTTTCAAAAACAAAGAGGCTTGTTTTTTATATAATTTACAGTTATTTAAAACTTGTTTTCTTGTGAGAGGTTTTCTTGTTGCAGACTTGTCTGTAGGATCTCCTATCATTGCAGTAAAATCTCCTATAAGTAAGACAACTTCGTGACCAAGAGCTTGAAATTCTTTAAGTTTTTTGAGTTGCACAGCATGTCCCATATGCAAAGTTGGTCCTGTAGGATCTATACCAAGATACATTCTAAGTTTTTTACCACTTAAAAACTGTTTTCTTACAAAATCTTTGTTTGGATATATATTTTCAACACCTCTTGTTAAAAAATCCTCCACCTTTTTAGGATCTGTATTTACCATACTAATAATCTATCATAATTAAGGTTTTTTTTCATCTTATAAAAATCCCTAGGTGAGTCCTCGGGGAATTCCCCGAGGACTCACCTAGGGGAATTTAATTACACTTACCAAAAATTGTGGTATGATTTTATCACAATGATCAAATTAAAAAATAAAAAAAATAGCTATTTTTTACGTCATAACTTTAAAAAAATATTTCTAATTTGTTGTACCTTTGGCTTTATTGTTTTAGGTATTATTTTCTTATGGATTTCTACTTTTAAGATGCCAGACCTACAGTCTTTTGAAAACAGAAAAACAGCCCAATCTACAAAGATATATGATAGAACCGAAAAAATATTACTTTATGATATACATCAAGATATAAAAAGGACACAAATTGCTTATGAAAATATCTCTAAATATATTAAAGACGCCACGATTGCAATAGAAGATGCTGAATTTTATCAACATGGTGGTATTAAATTTACATCAATAATAAGAGCAGTCCTCGCAAACTTAACAAGTGGAGAATATAGCCAGGGTGGTTCTACAATAACCCAACAGGTTATAAAAAACTCTCTCCTAACGACAGAAAAAACAATAACCAGAAAATTAAAAGAGTGGTTTCTTTCAATAAAGCTTGAAAAAATAATGAATAAAGATGAGATACTCGCTCTTTATTTAAACGAAACTCCTTACGGAGGAAATATTTATGGTGTAGAAGAAGCTAGTAAAACTTTTTTTGGCAAAAGCGCATCTGAACTATCTTTAGCGGAATCAGCATATTTAGCATCTATACCAAAAGCACCAACCTACTATTCACCTTATGGGCAAAACAAGACTAAATTAGATATAAGACAAAAACTTGTTCTATCTAAAATGTTAGAAAATAAGTTTATCACACAAGATGAATACAATAGTGCAATAGAAGAGAAAATAGATTTTCAACCACAAGAGAAATATGGAATGAGAGCTCCTCATTTTGTTGAATTTATAAAGCAATATCTAGTAAACAAATATGGAGATACGGCTATTCAAGAAAATGGCTATAAAGTTATAACAACATTAAATTACGATCTACAAGCAAAAGCAGAAGAAATAACTAAAAAAATTGCCCTAGAGAACGCAGAAAAATTTAATGCAGAGAATACTGCAGTAGTAGCAATAGATCCCAAGACGGGGCAAATATTAACAATGGTGGGCTCAAGGGACTACTTTGATACAAATATAGATGGAAACTTTAATGTTACTCTCGCCCTAAGACAACCTGGTTCAACTTTCAAACCTTTCGTTTACGCAACAGCATTCAATAAAGGATATACACCAGATACAGTAGTTTTTGACCTACCGACAGAGTTTCAAAGCACCTGTACTCCACAAGGAAAACCAATCAACCCATCTTCATTAATAACCCCTGAAACAGACTGTTATATGCCAGAAAATTATGATGGAAAATATGTAGGGCCAATATCACTCAGAAACGCATTAGCTCAATCAAGAAATATTCCAGCTATTAAAACCCTCTATTTGTCTGGCATTAAAGATAGTATTCAAACAGCAAAAGCTATGGGTATTACAAGTCTTAGTAATCCAGACAGATATGGTCTCACTCTTGTTCTTGGAGGTGGAGAAACTTCCCTACTAGAAATGGTAAATTCATACGGGACTTTCGCAAATGGTGGTATTAAAAATAAATACACAGGAATTCTTTCAATTAAAGATAATACTGGAAAAATTATTGAAAGTTACGAACAAAGACCAGAAACAGCAATAGAAGAAAACACAGCTTTATTAATTTCAGATATTTTATCTGATAACATAGCAAAAATACCCGCTTATGGTGCAAATTCAGTTTTATTCTTTCCAGGAAGAAAGGTTGCTTCAAAAACAGGTACCACAAACGACTATAAAGATGCTTGGACTATCGGATATACACCAGAAGTAGTGGTTGGAGCTTGGGCAGGAAATAACAACAATACACCAATGGAAAAGAAGGTTGCCGGAATGATTATTGCTCCAATGTGGCGTCAAATAATGGATGTTGCCTTAGCAAGCACTACTGGAGAAAGTTTTAAAACACCAAAAGAAATAGACGAAACAATCAAACCTGTTCTAAGAGGTATTTGGCAAGGAAATGATACATACCTTATAGATAAAATTTCTGGAAAACTTGCAACAGAGTTAACACCAACAGAAACACTTGAAGAAAAAGCTATTCCAAATGTGCATTCAATACTTTATTGGGTGGATAAAAAAGATCCTCTAGGTGAAGCCCCAGAAAGACCAGACAACGATTATCAATTCTCTCTTTGGGAATACCCAATACAAGAGTGGTTAAAAACAAATCAACAAATAATTACAGAAAAACCTACAGAATTTGATGATATTCATACCATAAAAAATATTCCGGAAATTAAACTAATCTCGCCACAAGAAAATGTTGAATATTCTAAAAACGAGAAGATAACAGCAATAATTTCTGCAAAAGCAAAATATGAAATATCAAAAGTAAATTATTATTTAAATGATGAGCTAGTAGGAACTTCTGATAAATATCCTTACATAATAAATTTTATTCCCTCTTCTGTAGACTCATTACAATTAGAAAATGATTTTAAAGTTGTAGTTTATGATAGTGTTTATAATAGAGGAGAAGAAACTTTTAAACTGATGGTGGAGTAAAAAAAACAAGGTGAGACCTTAAGAATTTAAAAAGGTGTCTCCTCGTTTTTTTATGATTCAAGATTCATAATTTAAGATTCAATAAAAATACAATACAAAGAAGGGGTTCGCCTACGGCGAACCCCTTCTTTGTATTAATGTTTTTTGTATTGTCATCCCATTGTAGAATAGGATCCATTATTGATTAATACAACCCAGATTCCCGCCTACGCGGGAATAACACAAATTTAAACTATATCCTTCACTTTCCCCCCTACCTCCTCACTAAGAGATTTTAAAATCTTTTCTTTTTTAAGAAAAATCTCACTTTTTACAATAGGTTTTTCGTTTATTCTAGCCACATAATTTTTAACATCAATCTTTTTAGGATCAATCTCTATATAACAAATATTTTTAATAACCTCAGCTAAAGAATTTCTTATAAAATCCCTTGAACAAGATATTACCTTAAATTTTTCTAAATATTTTGCTATATCGAACATATAATTGATTGGGGATTAAAGATCTTAAAGTAAATTATAAAAATTAATTTTTATATAATAAACATTTAAAATCCCATTTTACAAACAGGTGTATCATCTAATAAAGAAGCATAACAAATATTGTTTGATATTAAAATATTATTATCAAACAAATATATCATACAATTCAAAAACTCTGGAGAAATATTTTTATAATAAAAAAAACTTCATCAAAACTTGAACTAAGACTAATCATTTGTGATCGACCTAACAATAAACTATAAACAGTTTTGTTATATGTATTAATAATATTAGTTGTCTTAATATATAATCCATTATTATCTGTTAAAATAGTTTTGTCTGTCATTATATTTACTCCTTCTTCTTTAATAGATTCACCTTTTATAAAAAATTTAATAAGAATTTCCATACCGGTGTTATCTTTTCTGTTTGTTTTTATTTTCTCTAACAAACCAACTGTGTCACATTCAATGTGTATATTTAGTTTTATAAGATCACTAATTTTTTTATTATTTAATGAACTATTTTTATTTTTATAATTATTTAAATATACATAAATTACCCCTACAACAACTAAAAAAACAATAATTATGATTATTATAGAAACACAAAACTTTTTTGATTATTTTTCATAAAAAATTATATCACTATCTATTTAATAATGATATCTACTTTTTATTATTAATGATCAGTATAAATTCGTACAAGGAGTATCCTTGTACGAATTTAATATAAACCTTAATTAATACGTTGGAGTATATTCTCTTAATGACACACTAATTAATTGTATTATCATTAGCGAGCGAATTTTCTCTTTTTTAAACCATTTCATAGTGCGATTGTATCTGCATTAGCACTAGCGAACGAACATATTTTTTGAACAGATTAATGTAGTAAATTTAGAAAATTAATGAAGTTTTTAGAAAAATCAAACTGTTTGACGAGTGCAACGAGGAGTTTTTGATTTTTCGTATAAAAAACTGAATATAATTTTCAAATTTACAAAATGCTTTAGTGAAGAAAATATGTGAGTGAGCCTCTATCGATTCATCGGCATCACCAGATAGGTAAACGTCTTA
>JBAYAG010000032.1:0-6802 GCA_041669885.1 Minisyncoccota bacterium
ATAATCGGCTTGCTTTTTGGTATAAGTGTTTTTGTTGGTTTAATTATTCAATATTTTATATAATATAAGTATGAAAATAATAAATGGTTTTAAACAATTTATCCTAAGGGGTAATGTAGTTGATTTATCAGTAGGTGTTGTTATAGGTGCGGCTTTTACGGGCTTGGTAAATGCTATCGTAAAAGATTTATTAACTCCTTTTATTGGGGCTATAGCAAAAGTCCCAGATTTTTCTGGACTTAAGTTTACAGTAAATGGAAGTCAATTTCTTTATGGTGATTTCTTAAATGTTTTTATTTCTTTTGTAATTGTGGCGGCTACTGTTTATTTTTTTGTTGTATTACCTGTTAACACTTTAATAGCGAAAATAAAGAGAGAAGAAAAGCAATCTGAGCCAACAACTAAAAAATGTCCAGAATGTTTAAGTGATATTCCACTTGAAGCAAAGAGGTGTGCACACTGTACTACGAGAATACAGGAATGAGAAAAAGTAAAAAGTTTAAAGCTGAAAGTTTGTAAAGTAATAAACAAAAGAGAGAATTTGCGAAGCAAATTCTCTCTTTTGTTTATTTTTCATTGTCATTGCGAGGAACGAAGCCCGTCCGAACGCCAGCCCGAAAGAATCATTCTGGCGGGAATTCATCCGGGCGGGCAATCTAGGTTAATTAGGATTAAATAAAAAAAACGAGGAGACACCTTTTTGAAGATTTAAGGTCTCACCTCGGTTTTAAAAGAAAAACTGTCTTTAGGCAGTTTTTCTTTTCCAATTATCAAGTATTATTGCAGTTGCGATAGATACATTTAAAGATTCTGTTTTTCCGTAAGAGGGTATTGTGATCTTTTTTTTAATAATATCTTCTATTTCTTTACTTATACCTTTTGATTCATTTCCCATAACGAGTATTCCATCTTTTGGATAATCTATATCATGGACATTTTCTCCTCCAAGAAAAGCCCCATATATTGGAAGTTTAGTTTTTGATAAATATTCTTTTAAATCAGTATAAAAAAGATTAACTCTTGTAAAAGCTCCCATGGAAGATGCTATAACCTTTGGATTATAAAAATCTACAGTGTTTGTTGAAGCAATAATTTTACTGACTCCATACCAGTCTGCCATTCTGATTATTGTCCCTAAGTTTCCCGGATCTTTTATTTCATCTAACATTAATATTAAACCTTTTTCTTCTGTATCTATATTTATTTTTTGTTTTGCAACAGCAAGTACTGAGTCATTTGTTTCAAAAGCGCTAACTTTTTCTATTTCAAATTGATTTACTATTTCATAAATTTTTGATTTATCTCTTATTTGTTCACCATATTTATCAAAGAATTCTGTGGTAGTGAGTAATATTTCTATTTCAAAGTCAGAATTTAATAGTTCTGAAACACTTTTTGTTCCTTCAACTAAAAAAAGACCAAGTTCCGTACGGTTTTTCTTTTCGTGTAGGGATTTTATGAGTTTTTGTTGGTTTTTGGTTAACATGTTGAAATATTAGCATAAAATAAAAGAAAAACCGAGTTGCTGGATTTTTGTTTTAAAAAATATTAATATCAAAGAATGAAAATTCTTTTTATAACTATTGGAAAACAAAACGATTCTCTTATAGGAGACGCTGTCTCTGAGTATACAAACAGAATAAATAAATATTTTAAAACTGAATGGAAAGTGATTCCTACTTCTGATATCAAAAAAGAAGGGGAGAGTATTTTAAAAAATATAGAATCAGATGATTATCTTGTAGCCTTAGATGATAAGGGTAAAGAACTAGATACTATTCTACTTTCTCAATTTATAGAAAAAAGAATGATAGAGGGTGATAAAAGATTAGTTTTTGTCATCGGTGGTGCTTATGGTATTTCTGAAGAAGTTTTTAAAAAAGCTAATTTTAAATGGTCATTATCAAAACTTACATTTCCACACCAAATAGTTAGACTTATTCTGTCTGAATCTGTTTATAGAGCAATAACGGTAATTAAAAACGAACCCTATCATCATTCTTAATTTTTGTTATAATTAATTTATTAATGATTTGAAGATATGAATCCCGTTAGAGATTTATAAGTTAAAAATAAAAAAATCTAGTGGTATTCAAATATTTAAATTATAAAAATAAAAAATAGTAATTATTTACGGAACGCTTCATGGATTAGTCGTCAGTGAAGCAAAATTTAATAAAATAATAAGATAGGTCGTGAATTTCAAAAGAAAGAGCGTTCCTATTTCTAACGGGATGAAAGGATTTGTAAAAAATATTGAAGAGGAAACTTTAGAGAATAATAATTTTAGAAAAGTTCTTTATACCTCAACTTACGGACAAGTTGTTGTTATGTCACTTTTACCAAATGAAGATATCGGTATGGAAGTGCATGAAGATACAGACCAATTTTTCCGTATTGATAGTGGAGAAGGTAAGGTGATAATTGATGACGAAGAATCTGTAATCTCAGATGGATTTGCTGTAGTTGTACCAGCTGGATCACAACATAATATTATAAATACTTCAGGAGATAAACCACTTAAACTTTATACTATTTATATGCCACCACATCATAAGGATGGTGTTGTTCACGCGACAAAAACTGAAGCTGAAAGGGATACTGAAGACCACTTATAATATTTATACTAAGTGTTATAATTGTAGAGTAAAGATAATTTTATTAAATTTAAATATTCAAATATATGAATGAAGGTGCACCAAAGATAGATAATATGGATGAATTAAAAGAAACTCAGTGGATAGATAGGATGCCAATTACTATAAAAAAACCAGAGGACTCTGAGTTATTATCTAGGTTAGAAGAAAAGTTGAAGGAGTATGAAAGTAGACTAGAATCAGTTAGATCTATATATGAAGCTAATCCTAGAGATGAAAATATTAATAGCAAATATCATGATGCTCTGTATAAGTTTGTTATATTAGGAACTTTATTGAATGAAGGTTCGGCTGATGAAACAAAAATCCTCCATGAACTTAGTGATTTACATAAAGGAGTTAATACTGGTGCGTTTGACAGGGCTCTAAAAGTTATTAAAGCTTATGTTGAAGGAGGTAATGTTGTCGGTGGAACTGGTTTAAAAAAATAACACAAAAGAAAAGAGGAGTTTGCAATGGCAAACTCCTCTTTTCTTTTGTGTTATTTTTGTGTAATCTTTTCTTATGGATCAAAAATATATAGATATACTTAAAAATAGTGGGGTAGGAGTTATTCCAACAGATACTATTTATGGAATAGCTTGTTCTGTTTTTAGTAAAGACGCACTAGATAGAATTTTTGAAATAAAAGGACGAGATGAAAATAAACCTCCGGTTGTGATAATAAGTAATGTAGAAGAATTAAATATTTTTAGTATTAATCTTACAAATAAAGCAAAAGAATTTATAAATAAATATTGGCTTGGGAAAGTTAGTATTATTTTTGATATTTCTCCCGAATATTCATATTTAGATAAGAATAGAGGTTTGGCTATAAGACTTGTTAATGAACCGAAAATAAAAGAATTTCTTGAGAAAACTGGTCCACTTGCTACTTCAAGCGCGAATACTCAAGGTCTACCTCTTGCAAAAAATATAGAAGAGGCTAAAAAATATTTTGGGGATAAAGTTGATTTTTATTATGATGTTGGAGATTTGATTTCCGAACCATCAACTCTTGTAAAAATATCTGGAGATAATATAGAGGTGTTGAGACAGGGGGCAGTGAAAATAGATGTGTTATAATTATTTCCATGAATAATAAAACAATTATTTTTACAGATGGATCTTCAAGGGGGAATCCTGGTCCTGGTGGATGGGGGGCTATTGTGACTTTCTCTGATGGAAAAGTAAAAGAACTTGGTGGGGGAGAAAAACATACAACAAATAATAGGATGGAGCTTATTGGGGCGATTAAAGCATTAGAATATGTCAGTGACCCCAGTCAAGTAAAAACACAATTTGACGGGGCAGGAGTAATTTTAAATACTGACTCTTCTTATGTAATAAATGGAATTACAAAATGGGTTTATGGTTGGCAAAAAAATGGATGGAAAAATTCTATGAAGGAAGATGTTGTAAACAGAGACTTGTGGGAGAAACTTATTGAAGTGTCTAAAGGCGTGAAAATTGATTGGAACTATGTAGGTGGACACGTTGGAATACCTGGTAATGAAAGATGTGATGAGATAGCTACGATGTTTGCTGATGGAAAAGATGTAGAATTATTTGACGGCAAGAAAACTGATTATGAAATTGATCTATCTGATACAGAAGGTAGTGGAGAAAAGAAGAAAAATAAATCAAAAAATAAAGCACCCGCATATTCATATTTAAGTTTAGTGGAAGGTAAATTACAGAAACATAAAACTTGGATAGAATGTGAAAAGAGAGTAAAAAGTGTTAAGGGAAATGTAAAATTTAAAAAAGCCGTAAGTGAGGAGGATGAGAGGAAAATAATGAAAGAGTGGAAAATAGATAATATTTAGTATATTATTATTTTCTTAAAAAATATTTTATTAAATAATAATTTTTATTTAATATATTTTTTATCTTTTGTAAAGAAAATAATTTATTAAATTTATTATCTTCTTCTATATAATCTACTGTGTTATCATCAAAAATTTTATTAACTAATTTTATACATTCTTCTATATTTGGATTTACCATATATCCTGTAGATTTTTTATATGTTTCTCCCCATTTTTTAATAAAAATTATTAAATCATTTTTATTAATGCCAGCTTTTGGTGGTATAGATATAAAATTTTCTTTTTTCATGTAGTCAATTAAATATTTGGAAATACCAGCTAGAAAAGGACCTTCTCCCCAAGCTACAGGTAAAAAAGTATAGAAAGTATTTATATGAGTAACTTTTAGTTTTTTAATTAAATTTATGACACCCTGTGTATCATTTATAAGTGAAAATTTTTCCAGAATAATAATATTAGTTCCAGATTTTGCAAAAACACTGTTATGTATACCAGAACCTATAAAACCAGCAATGTAGTCGGCACCTTTAATATAAGATATTTGTTCTCTAACTGAAAGTGTTTCTGGATAAATTATTTTATAACCATTTTCGCTAAAGATTTTTTCAAAAATTTCTTCACCAATAAGATTCTGGTTTTGTTTCCATTTTGTACGAGAGATATAAATTTTTGTAAATTTTTCAGGTTCTATATTTTCTGCCATTTTTTCAAATGGTATAAGAAAAGAATTGTGAGCACAGTGGGATAATATAAAAGAAACTTCAGGTACTATAACTTCATCAAATTGCGTAGGTTCATCTATAAAAATTATTTTATCTTTCGGTATACCTAATAATTCGAAAGCTTCTAAAAATTGTTCTGTTGGTTTTTTATTATCAATATAGATAAAAGCAATTGGTAATTCTGTATTTTTATAATAGAACCATAATCTAGATAGTGATTCTAGTAAAAAATGTCCCCAGTGTTTTTGAAAAATACCACCATAAATTATACTTCCTGATTTATATTTAATTTTTTCTAAAGGGACAGTATATCCTTCTGTAGATTCCAATAAATGTCTTTGATTAATTCTATTATAATTACGATATAATCCAGATAGAGGTATATATACTTGATTTTTGTCTATTACTCCTCCTTTGTAGTACTTACCAATATTAGATTCTTCAAAAGTTATACATGGTAAAATTATTCCTTTTTGAATATGAAGAATTTGTAAATCTCTATCGATTTTATGATCATCAGAATACCAATCTTCATACCTTTTGATATCTTTTTGATTTAAAAATAATTTAACATTTTTCATGTTTGCATTATAGAACTTTATTAGTTAATTGAACAGAAGTTAATCTATATTAATCACAATAAGCTATTTTAAATATTTTTTAATAATATAATTTATATTTAATTTTTTGTGTTAAAATATTCTGGTGATAAAAGATTTTGAATTATCGATTATGATTGCTGGTTTCATACTAGCGATTTTTATTTCTTCTTTTTTTAAACTTGGTTTTTCTTTTTTCTTGTTTTTATCTTTGATGTCTATCGCCTTTTTTATATATCAAAAATATTTGTGTAATGATTTTGCTAGTGGAAATAAAATTTTAATACTTTCACTTTTTATATTTTCTTTTGCTTTAGGAATACTTAGATATGAGATAAAAGATTCTTATATATTAGATTCTAATTTAGAAAATAATTTAAATAAAAAACTTACAGTTGAAGGAATAATTTTTGATGAACCTATTGTAAAAGAAATTGGATCAATTTTGATAGTTGATTTTAAAAATATAATTTTTGCGAGTTCAAGCGTCTCTGTTTCAGGGAGGGGGATTATAAAAACAGATACATATCCAGAATTTAAATATGGAGATTTAGTAAAAATTATAGGTAAACTTGAAAAACCAGAAAATTATTCCGGAACCTCTGCAGAAAGAAATTTCGACTATGTTTCATATCTTGGAAAAGATGATATTTTTTATAAAATAGATTTTGCAAAAACAGAGTTTATTTCCTCTAATCATGGTAACCATATAAAAACTTTTTTATTTAAAATTAAAAATAGTTTTATAAGAAATATTAATAAAGTAATATCTGAACCACAGTCCTCACTTCTTTCTGGTATTTTGCTTGGGTCAAAAAGTTCTTTAGATGAAAAAACTTCTGAAACATTTCGTATAGCAGGGCTTTCACATTTGATTGCTTTGTCTGGGTATAACATAACTATAGTTTCAGAAGCTATTATGAAAATGTTTTATTTTTTGCCGAGAAACTACGGATTGTCTTTTGGTGTGTTTGGAGTAATACTTTTTGTATTGATGTCTGGGTCTTCTTCTA
>JBAYAG010000033.1:0-6721 GCA_041669885.1 Minisyncoccota bacterium
AAGTTACAACACCATTTACAGTAGCAACTACCGCAGGGTTCTTTGGTTTTCTCTTCTCAAATATTTCTTCAACTCTAGGCAAACCTTGTGTAATATCTCCACCGACAGAAGCAGTACCTCCAGAGTGGAAAGTTCTCATTGTAAGCTGAGTACCTGGTTCACCGATTGCCTGTGCAGCTATAGTACCAACAGCTTCACCAACATCAATTAATTCCCCCCTTCCTAAATCCATACCATAACACTTTGAACAAATACCATGTAATGTTTTACATGTAAGTGGTGATCTAACAACAACCTTTTCTACTTCTGCTTGTTCTATTTTTTGTGCATCGTCTTTTGTGAGAAGAGTGCCTTTAGTAAACAAAACATTACCTTCCTTAGAGATAACATCTTCTGCAAGAACTCTACCTCTAATATTTTTTGAGATAGAAGAACCTGTTTCCATACCTGAAGTTCCTTTTATAGTTATACCTTCTTTTGTTCCACAATCTTGTTCTGTGATTATTATATCTTGAGCGACATCAAACAATCTTCTTGTAAGATATCCGGCTTTAGCGGTATTCAAAGCAGTATCTGTAAGACCTTTTCTTGAACCGTGAGTTGTAATGAAATATTCTATAGGAGTAAGACCTTCTTTTGAAGAACTTATAACTGGGAATTCGATTGTTTCGCCTTTTGTATTCTGAATCAAACCTTTCATACCTGCCATCTGTACAAGTGATCCTAAAGATCCTCTAGCACCTGACTTCCACATATCAAAGACTGAACCATTTTGGTCAAGAGCTGCTGGAATAAGTTTTTCTAGTTCACCCTTTGTAGCCTGCCATATTTCAACGTTTCTTCTTATTCTTTCTTCTTCAGTTAAAAGACCCTCATTAAATTGACTCATAACTTCCAAAGATTTTATCTTTGCATCTTTAATAATATTTGGTTTTTCTGTAGGAATTTGAACGTCATCAAGACCCCAAGTAACACCAGAAACTGTTGCATATTTAAAACCAAAATTTTTAATCTTATCCATTATCGGAGCAATCTTGTCTGGACCATGTTGTATGATAAGGTCATCAATAATTTTAGACATTTGTTTTTTGTCTACTTCTTTATTTACGAAAGGATAATCACTAGGAAGAACACTGTTGAAAAGTAATCTTCCAACACTTGTCTCAAAAAGTTGTCCATTAAATTGAGCATATTTTGCTTTTTCTGATGGTAAGATTTTTATTTTAGTTCTAAATCCTACTACACCAAGATCATATGCAGTGATACCAGCGTTTGTTGATGAGAAATATTTACCTTCACCCTTTTCTCCTTCAATGATTTTTGTCATCCAATAACAACCGAGAACGATATCCAAAAGTTTTGCAGAAATAGTTGGTTCTCCATTTCCTGGTCTCAAGACATTTTTATTAGCAGCCATTATATCTCTTGCTTCTCTTTGTGCTTCTTCTCCAAGTGGTACATGAACAGCCATCTGGTCACCATCGAAGTCAGCGTTGAAAGCAGTACATACGAGTGGGTGAACTTGAATAGCATTTCCTTCTATAAGAATTGGTCTAAAAGCTTGGATACCAAGTCTGTGAAGAGTAGGAGCTCTATTCAAAAGAACATATTTACCTTTAATTACTTCTTCAAGAATTGCCCAAACTTCTGGAGCACCTTCATCTATAAGTTTACCTGCACCTCTTATATTGTATGCTAACTCTCTACTCAAAAGTTGAGAAATAACAAAGGGTCTAAAAAGTTCAAGAGCCATGTGTTTTGGTAAACCACACTGATCAAGATGTAATTCTGGACCGACGACAATAACTGATCTACCAGAATAGTCAACACGCTTACCCAAAAGATTAAGTCTAAACAAACCTCTCTTACCTTTAAGATTATCTGCGAGTGATTTCAATGGTCTCTTTTGTGCTGCACTTCCCAAAGCTGAGAACAAAGAATTACCATGTCTAATAGAATTATCTATCAAAGCATCTACTGCTTCCTGTAAAATTCTTTTTTCATTTCTTAATATAACATCTGGAGCAGTTATTTCTTTAAGTTTAAGTAATCTATTATTTCTATTTATAACTCTTCTATAAAGATCATTTACATCTGATGTAGCAAATCTACCTCCATCAAGTGGAACCATAGGACGGAGTGCTGGCGGTATAACCGGAATCTTTGTAAGAAACATCCATTCAGGTCTGGAACCAGAAGCAATCATTGATCTAATAAGACTAAGTCTCTTGTTTAATTTTTCACTATCAACAGAGTTTGCTTTTTCAAGAGATGCTTCAATTTTCTTTGCAAGTTGAGTTAAATCTAGTTTTTTTAATATTTCATATATAACTTCACCACCTATGCCGGCTTCAAAAGCTGCACCAAATTTAATGGAGAATTTATGAAACATTACCTCATCCAAAACTTTTCCCTCTTGTATACTTTCAACTTCTTTTTTTACACTAAGAGCCATTTCTTTTAAAGCCTCTTTAGTTTTATCATCTGTAACTGTCTTTACTTTATTTTTAAATTCATTATCTATTTCTTTAAGAATTCTTTCCTTTTCTGATTCTGTTACTTTTGTAATTATATATCCAGCAAAATATATAACCTTTTCAAGATCTCCTACTGACATTCCCATTATTGCGCCAAGCCTTGAAGGTGTACCTCTTAAAAACCAGATATGAGAAACAGGTGAAGATAACGAAATATGTCCCATTCTCTCTCTTCTTACTATTGATCTTGTTATTTCAACTCCACATTTTTCACAAACAATACCTTTATATCTAATACCTCTGTATTTACCACAATAACATTCATAATCCTTATCTGGACCAAATATTTTTTCGTCAAAAAGACCACCTCTTTCTGATCTTTGTGTTCTGTAGTTTATAGTTTCTGGTTTTGTAACTTCACCCGATGACCATCCTTCAATAACTTCTGGAGAAGCAACACTGATGGATATTATGTTAAAATTTTGATCTGTTGATGATTTATTTATTTTCATATTTTTGTTTTTTATTAGTTAGTTTTTTGCAAAAATTATTCTTCATCACTATCATCAACTTTTTCATTTTTAAGTTCGACGTTTAATCCGAGACCTTTCATACTATTGAGCAACACTAGGAATGATGCTGGTAAATTAGGTTCTTTCATTCTTTCTCCTTTGACTATAGAGTCAAAAGCTGCTGATCTTCCAACAATATCATCTGATTTTATAGTAAGCATTTCTCTGAGTGTGTAAGCAGCACCGTAACCCAAGAGAGCCCACACCTCCATTTCTCCAAATCTCTGTCCTCCTCCTTGAGCTCTTCCTCCCAAAGGCTGTTGTGTAATCATAGAGTAAGGTCCAATAGATCTCATGTGTATTTTATCTTCAACTTCATGGTGTAGTTTCAAGATATACATATAACCAACTGAAATATCTTGTTCAAAACTTTGACCATTTCTACCATCAAAGAGTTTCATCTTTCCTGATTCATTAAACCCTGACTTCTTAAGCTCTTCTTTTATTTCTTCTTCTGCAGCACCCATAAATGGTGGTACGACAGCTTGATATCCTAAAGTATTTGCAGCAAGACCAAGATGTACTTCAAGAATCTGTCCGAGGTTCATACGAGAAGGAACACCGAGCGGTGTAAGAATAATATCTACAGGAGTACCATCTTCCATATAAGGCATATCTTCAACTGGTAATATTCTTGAAATAACCCCTTTGTTTCCGTGCCTTCCAGCAAGCTTGTCACCAACAGAAACATTTCTAAGTTGAGCAATTTCTATATGTATTCTTTTAATTATACCGGATTCAAGTTTATCTCCATTCTCTCTTGAAAAAACTTTTACAGTAATAATTCTCCCTCTCTTTCCACTTTCAAGTCTTTTTGATGTATCTTTTACATCACGTGCTTTTTCACCGAAAATAGATCTCAAAAGTCTTTCTTCTGGAGTAAGTTGTGTTTCTCCTTTTGGAGTAATTTTACCAACAAGTATATCTCCTGGAACAACTTCAGCACCAACTCTTACAATACCATCTTCATCCAAATTTTTAAGTTTTGATTCACCCACATTAGGAATATCATGAGTTGTAACTTCTGGTCCAAGTTTTGTATCACGAACGTTAACAACGAATTCTTCTATATGAACTGATGAGAATTTGCTATCCTTGACCATTTTCTCTGAAATTATTATAGCGTCTTCATAGTTTGAACCATTCCATGTCATGAAAGCAACAAGTGCATTTTGACCAATAGCCATTTCTCCATTTACTGAAGAAGATGTATCGGCGAGTAAATCACCTTTCTTAACTTTCTGTCCGAGATTTACTGATGGTCTTTGATGAAAAGGAGTAAAACCGTTTGTTCTAGAAAAACTTACAAGTCTGTACTCTTTCTCATTTTTTGTACCTTTTACAACAATTCTTTGTGAGTCTACAGTAGTAACAACACCATCTTCTTCTGAAAAAATAACTCTTCCAGTATATCTTGCGGCTTCTGCTTCAATACCTGTAGCAACCAAAGGAGCTTCAGGAATAACACAAGGAACTGCCTGCTTTTGCATGTTAGATCCCATGAGTGCTCTGTTTGCATCGTCATGATTCAAAAATGGAATCATAGATGGAGCAATAGAAAATGCTTGGTTTGCGGCGACATCTATATAATCCACGTCTTCTCTTTTAACAAGTGTTGGCTCTCCGTTTACACGAACTTCAACTTCATCATCAGTAATTCTACCCTTATCATCATAATGAGTAGCACCATGAGCGATTTTGAAACCTTCTTCTTCTAAAGCGTTAAAATATTTTACTTC
Organism: Minisyncoccota bacterium; assembly: GCA_041669885.1. Taxonomy (GTDB): domain Bacteria; phylum Patescibacteriota; class Minisyncoccia; order Phycocordibacterales; family GWA1-40-21; genus Bog-1340. The sequence goes on from JBAYAG010000033.1 coordinate 4,789, forward strand.
ATTTGTAAGTACTCCATTTTTTACTTTTGCATAAGGAGTTTCAATCATTCCAAAATCATTAACCCTAGCATAAATAGAAAGTCTCAAAATAAGACCGATGTTTTGACCTTCAGGAGTGTGTATTGGACAAACTCTTCCATAGTGAGATGGGTGAACGTCACGAACCTCAAAACCTGCTCTTTCTCTTGTAAGACCTCCGGGTCCAAGTGCAGAAAGTGTTCTCAAGTGTTCGATTTCTTCAAGAATGTTTGTCTGTTGCATAAACTGAGACAATTGGTTTGTAGTGAAAAATTCTTTAATTCTCGCTTGAAGTGGTCTCGCAGAAACGAATTGTACAGGCATAGTAATATCAGGATCTATAGTAGACATCCTGTCTTGTATATTTCTCTTCATCTGTGCTATACCAACTCTTACTTTTGATTGGAGTAACTCACCAACGAATCTTATTCTTCTAGAACCCAAGTGGTCGATATCATCTTCTACTGCCTCTGGATCATTATTTAGAGCAACAATATTTTTAACAATCACTACTATATCGTCTATAGTAATATTTTTCTTTTCAAGAGATTCTTCATCCATAGGTTTACTAAATCTCTTATTAAATTTAAATCTTCCTACTCTTGAAATGTCATATCTTTCTGCATTAAAAATAGAATCAACAAAACCTCTTGCATTTTCTGCAGAAGCTAAATCTCCATCTCTAAGTCTCTTATATATTTCTAGGAATGAATCATCCTGTGTTTTTGCATGGTCTTTAAGTATAGTTGTTTCAATAACCTTAAGAGCTTCATCATTGTCCTTAAATAGATCAAGAATTTCTTTTTCTGTCTTAACACCTAAAACTCTCAAAAGAGAAGAAATCGCAAATTTTCTCTTTTTGTCTATTTTTACATATATAGCACCATCTGATTCTGACTCTATTTCTATCCAAGCTCCTCTTGCTGGAATAACTTTTGCACCAAAGAAATTCTTTCCTTTTGAATCGTTTAATGTAAAGAAAATACCATAAGATCTTGCAAGCTGTGGAACGATAACTCTTTCGATACCATTAATAATAAAAGTACCATGATTTGTCATCAAAGGAACATCTGAAAGGAAAATCTCTTGTTCTTTAACAGTACCGAGAGTTTTATTCTTTAATTTTATTTTTGCCTTAAGTTGTCCTTCGTAAGAGATTTTCTTTTCTTTAGAATAGAACTCATCATACTTAGGAGCTCCTACCTCTAAACCTGTAAAAGATAATTCAAACTTTTTGTCTGCATAATCTTTTATTGGAGAAAATTCTTTTAAAACATCCCCTATACCTTCATTTAGAAGCCATCTGTAAGACTTCATCTGATGATCAACTAGATTAGGAATATCCATAAGAGGTTTCTTGAATCTTTTGAAATATTTCTTTTCAAGCTTTCCTCCGAATACTCCGTCTATCAAAACATTTGCGGCTCTTTTCATCATTACTCTATTTATAGTTAACTAACACTAATAAAGCTAATAAAACAGCCAAAATATTGGTTTTCTCACTGAGAAAAATAAATACGATTTTGAGAATTAATTCTCATAAACTAAAATACAGAAAAAAAGACACCTCTTCCTTTGAAGGTTTCTTATTCCTCTTTTTTTAATTTTATTTTATTTTTCTAAGCAAGATATTTTTCCAATTTAATCTGGCCTATACATTTGGCGCTTTACGCCCGCAACTCATTCTTAGTTAAAGCTAGAAATAGTATATACTAATTAATTAAAAAGTAAAGGCTCGCTCGGTAATCCCTTTTGAGAACACGAAAATATTCTGCTAAATATTTTCTCTGTCCGTCGCCGTCTTTCCTTACAGGAACAGTATACCTTTCACATTTTGATTACAAAACGTTCAAGGTTTTTCGATGCTTCCAGTAGTCGCATCTCAACCTACCAAGTTTCTCAAAAGGGATTACCT
>JBAYAG010000034.1:0-6713 GCA_041669885.1 Minisyncoccota bacterium
CATAGTACAGAACAAGAAATAAAAGCTTCTGAAGCAGAACGCGAAAGTAGAAAATATAAACAAATAGAATTTATGATGGATAAAGTTGGCAAGACTTTTGACGGACTTATTACTGGAGTTACTGAATGGGGTATATATGCGGAGGATACAGAAACAAAAGCAGAAGGTATGATAAAACTTAGTTCCCTATCTGATGATTTCTATGTACTTGATCCTAAGAAATATGCGATCGTTGGACAAAAAAATAAAAAAGTTTATTCACTAGGACAAAAAATAAAGATTAAACTTATTAATGCAGATTTGGATAGAAAGACGATGGATTATGAGGTAGTTGCGGAATAAACGCAAAAAGTTGTAGATGTTATAGATGTTCTACTTGTTCTAAATGTAAAAAAATACAAAATATGGAAATTATCTATTTTATTTACGTCCCTCAAAAAAGGACCCGCCAATTTGAATACAAATTTTCGGGCAAGCAGTTGAGTGACGTGATCTTGCAAGATCAAAAAAAAACCGCCCAACACTTTATGTGTGGGCGGGTTTTATCTAGCCTAAAGTTTCTTTTTCTTTAGCTAGACCTTACTTTTACATTTAAAATACTTTTGGGGAGTTTATCAATAAAATCATGGAACTTACGAAAACCAATAAGATGTATAATTCTCCCCAAAATACTCATGTTCTTTGAAGCATGTATACTCGTCTTCTCTGTGTCATGTTCTACCGCAATGGCCAAGAGAAAAAGAAGATTCTCATAACCTCTTTCCTTAAACTGAAGATACCCGGACTCACAAATAATGTTAAACATAATCGCACTAGCAGACACAACGTGGCTACCAAAAATGATTATATTTTTATCATGAGAATGGACAACCTCATCTTTGACATTACCAATGATTACCGAAGGTCTAATATTCGATACTGGTATTCCTAACTCACCAACAAAGTCGATAAAGATACTCTGACCCTCACCACGAAATTTTGAGATCGGCTTCATCCTTTTATAAGGAAGATGAAAATGTTTACAAATATTTGATATCAAGGGATCATTCATATCACCCTGATAGAAAATATCAATATAGCGAACATTACCCGGAATACAATGAATATAATATTTAATTGCAAATGCTGCCACAAGACTATCTAAGTCCAAGTGACAAATTACAATATTAATAGGACCCTTAAAAGAAAGGATCATATCTCTTAATCTTTCAACAATCTCTCTGAAATGTGCCATTTAAGGCCTCCTTTGTGTTAGAACTATTTTTTAGGCTAGATACCTAAACCCATATTATATTAACACGTTTATTTAAAATTAGCAAATTAATTTTAAATTAATAAAAACAAGGAGACACCTTTTAAAAAATTAAGGAAGTTTTCTATTAGTTTGTGTCACGTTTCAATGGACCCACCAATTTGAATACAAATGTTTCGGGCAAACATTACGCGACATAATCTTGCAAGATCATCATTTTGTTTTTTTAAATTAATACAAACCTGGATCCCGTTCTTCAACGGGATGACAGAAAATATAGTCATTATCATTCCTTATTTTTTGTCATTTCGCCACTTGTACCGCTTCTTCAAACTGTATTGAAAGTAATCGTGACACTCCATCTGCTCCCATAGTCACACCATAAATAATTCCTGCACGAGCCATAGTTTCTCTGTTGTGAGTAATAAGTATAAGTTGAGAATATTTTGAAAGTTCTGTTATCATATCTCCATATTTCTTTGAATTTGCTTCATCAAGGGCGGCGTCTGTCTCATCAAGAATAATAAATGGTGGTGGATTTACCTGAGATATAGCAAAAAGCAAAGCAATAGAAGTGAGAGCCCTTTCCCCACCAGAAAGCATCATAAGCCCTTTTATTTTTTTCTTTGGAAGATTTACTTCAATATCAAGACCTTCCTCTTGGTCTTCTTCCTCAGGAGCTAGCTCTTCCCCACCTTCTAAAATAGTAGATAAGTCCGTGTCAGACTTTTTTCTTTTTTTCTCCTTAACTATAGATAAAGATGCTGACCCACCACCAAACATTGCAGAGAAAAATTGTTGAAACTGAACGTTAATTTTTGTAACACCATTTCTAAATTCAGTTGTAAGCTTCTCATCAAGCTCTTTTATTAAAACCTTCAAAGACTCAGAAGATTTTATAAGATCTTCGAGCTCTCGTGCTAAGAATTCATCTCTTTCTGTAGTTTCTTTAAATTCTTTTACGACTTCATCACCACCAGCAACACCAGCATCTTCAAGGCGAATTTTAATCTTCTCCATTACACGTCTTTTTTCTTCTTGAACAGACCTATTATCATTTACAACCTCTTCAAAAGTAAGAGCTTGTCCTTCCGTATCTACTGGCCAATAATCTCTATATCGAAGTGCAAGAACACCCACAAGGATAGAAGCTTCTTGAAGCTCTCTATTGAACTCTTCCTCATCATGTCTTACCCTCGATTCCCTACTTTCAAGCATAGAAAGTTTACCCCTAATATCATTCTGCTCGGCAACAATTCTAAACATAGATTTTTCTGCATCTCTATTTGAATCCCTCTCTTTCTCTATTTCATTCTTTAAAAATGTATACTGCTCGAAAAGCTCTGTCTCTAGTTTTTGTGCCTCAGAAATTTTTATTTCATAGCTTTTCTTTTCAACTTCAAGATTTTTAATTTCATTCTCGAGGTCATTTATTGCTTGCCTATCTTCAGTCTCTTTGTTTGTATCAATAAAATTTTTAAGAATCTTTCTTATATTTTCGAAAATATTTTTTATATTTGAAACATCGATATTATTCCACACAGAATCTATTTCTAGGTCTATTTGTTTAGAAATATTTTCAACCTGATTTAATTCAACAGTTTTCTTTGATGATGCAGAATTAGCCTCTTCTTGTTTTTTAATCATTCTAAACATTGAAGAAACCTCTCCTTCAATGCGCCCTATACTTCGAGCTAAGGTATCTTTAGTGATTCTTACTTCTTTTAGCTGTCCTTCCACCTTCATAACTTCTTCACTTTTTTGATCTTTAGAAGTAGATTTTGCGATAACTTCTCTTGCTTGCGTAAGTTCTTTTTCTAATCTCTGAGATTCATCTATTAATGGCTGTTTTTCTGAATTTATATTTTTCTTTTCATAATTAATATATTCTTCTTCACGTTTAAAATAATCATGATACATCTTTGTTAGATCTTCTTTCATCTCCGCCATCTTCTCTATCTTTTCTACCTGTTTTTTAAGAAAACGAATATGTGGAGCGATCTCTCTTCTTAGGGACTCTACTTGTTGAATATTTTCTTCTGTTTTATCTAGTTTACGAGTACTTTCTTCTTTCTTATATTGATAAACTTTTAATCCAAGAGCATCCTCTACCATTTCCCTTCTCTCTCTTATATTTGAGTTTAATACTTTATCAGCTTCACCTTGAGAGATTATTTGATGTCCTGAAGAACCAATATGTGCAGATGACAAAAGTTCAATAATATCCTTGAGACGAACAGGACTATTATTTATAAGATACTCACTTGAAGAATCTCGGTTTACTACACGCTCAATGGAAACTTCATCAAAATCAATATTGAGTATTCTTTGAACATTATTAAAAATAAGCTTAACAGAAGCACGATTTGAACGTGGAGCGTCCTTTCCACCATTAAAAATAAGATCCTCAGCTCTTTTACCTCTCAAAGACTTTATGGACTGTTCACCAAGAACAAAACGAAAGGCTTCAGCAACATTGGACTTACCAGAACCATTTGGACCAACAATAGAAGAAATCGGTGTATTAAAATCAAGTTGGGCTTTTTTACCAAATGATTTAAAACCTGAGATTTCTATACTCTTGAGATACATTAATAGTATTCTAACAAAATTTTAGAAGATTAAAAGTAAAATACTGGATTACTTCACTCCGTTCGCAAAGATAGAAGGGAAATTTGCTTAGCAAATTCTCCCTTTTGTATTTAGTATTTTTATAAACAATTACAACAATTTCAACACCTATAACAAATATAACTTTTTTTATGCTGCCTCTTGTAGCCTTTCTGGTTTTTTATAAATTCTTATAAAATTTTCTATTTGTTCATCTGGAGTATCAAACTCTTGATTTGCTTCCGGATTATCTAAGTTACCCTCCGTAAGTAATGTCCATAATAAATATTTTCCTGGTTCAAAATTTTGAGCTTCTAAAGATCTCTTTAATCTTTCTATTCCTTCAGATAATTCAAAAGCTTCATTAGAATCTAACGAAAAATGTAAAGGTTGAATTATTTCCATTAATTCACCCAATTTTTTATTTTGCTCTTCCGAGAAAAATCTTTCTTTTTGTTGTCCAAAATTTTCCATATTATTTTACTTGTCCGACCAAAATCATTTTATAAATAATTTTTGGTTAGGATAATTAATTATTTAACCAGTCCTTAACTTTTAAAGCATTAGTTGCAGCAATTTGTTCAGCGTCTTGTTTTGATTTACCCTCGCCTTCTGCTACCTTTTCATCATTTAAGTATACACCAACAGTGAATTTTTTGTCATGGTCTGGCCCCTCTTCTTTTATTGTCTTATATTGTGGTGTAACACCTTCATTTTCTTGAGCTTCTTCTTGAAATTTACTCTTTGAATCTATCCAACTTTTATCTTCAACTATTTTATCTATAAGTGTAAAAACATTATTTGATATAAAATATTTTGCACCATCATATCCTTGATCTAAATATATTGCACCGATAAGTGCTTCTATTGTATTTGCAAGAATTATTTGTCTTGCTCTACCAGTATCTTTTGACTCACCTTTAGAAAGTAAAAGAAAATCGTTCATCTGAACTTTTGAAGCCGCATCAGAAAGTGTTATCGCATTTACAAGAGCTGACCTAAATGAAGTAAGCTCCCCTTCTGTACTTGTTGGGTATTTATTATATAAATATTCTGTAACAATAAGCTCAAGGACAGCATCACCTAAAAATTCTAGCCTTTCATTATGAACGAGCTCTATATCTCTGTGCTCATTCAAATATGATCTATGAGTAAAAGCCTGCCTTAAAAGATTTTTATCTTTAAAAATTATTCCTATTATTTCTTCAAATTTTGCAAAATCTGGTTTCATTTTTTACTACTTATTATTGTGATTGCTTTTGTTATTATTGGTAAAATATCATTATAAAAATTAAGAGACTCTATATCTTGAAGTTTAAACCATTTTACATCATCAAGACCTCCGCTTTCTCCCAACTTCAAATCCTCATTAAGCGCTTTTGCAAGAAAATAAGTAACTTGTTTTCTAATTTTTCCTTCTTCTGGGTGATTTGCAACATATTCGTTATTTTGAAGTTCATCTTCTATAGAAATATCTAAACCAATTTCTTCTTTTATTTTTCTTATGACTCCAACTTTTGTATCTTCACCTTCTTCTAATTTACCTTTTGATAAAGTCCATCTTCCAAAAACATCATGTACAAATGCAAAATATATTCCATCTTCTCTATTAGAATAGACAACAGCACCAACTAAATGTTTAATAGGCATTTTCTCAAACAAAATATCTTTGTGATTTTTCTTTGAAGTTTCTTCTTTTCCAGGCTCACCAAGCTCTTTGTAGATAGTACCTAAAACTCCATTTACAAAACCACTGCTCTTTTCCCCGCCATAAGTTTTTGCAAGCTCTATGGATTCATTTATAGCAACTTTGGCTGGAACTTCTTTTCTATCAGAAAACAAAAGCTCGAAAAGACCTATACGTAAAATATTTCTATCAATTATAGATATTTTCTCTATAGGCCAATCAGGAGCAGCCTTAACTATAATATTATCTAAATCGTCTTTTTTATCAATAATACCTTTTGTAAGTAACTCGATAAAACTTTTTTCTGAATCACCTTCACCAAATTCTTTATTATTTCTAGAAAGAGATTCTAAAGACCCCTCCCTACTTAAATTTCTAAAATCCCACTCAAAGATGGTTTGAAGAACTATTGATCTTGCAATGTGCCTACTAGACATTTTTTTTATTTATTTGTTAAATTTACCTGATAATAGTTTATCAGAATAATATATAAAAGAAAAGTTGAAACTTATTTAGTTTCAACTTTCTTTACAGACTTTCCTTTAGCTTTAACTGACTTAGCTTCCAAATTTATAACAACTCTACCTTTATATTTTCCACAATTTGAACAAGCCTGATGTCTTATAACAGCTGAATTACAATCTGGGCACTTTGTAAGTGCGAGTCCTTTGAGGGCATGATGTGATCTCGTGTTTCCTCTTTGGGACCTAGTGTGTCTCATTCGATTTACCATGAGAAGGAGTATAACCTATTTTTTAAAAAAAGAAAAGACCTGCGAGAGATTGGAAAAACCATTCTCTCACAGGTCCTCAAGTTTTCTCCACAAAAAGAGCTTCAACGAGTGTACGATACTTATCTAAAAACATTCCGTTTTTCGAAAGAATCTTGATAAGTTGTTTAAATGTACCTCTTTGGTTTTTAAATAAACGACAAGAAAAATCGGCTATATTCATCCAATAGACTTTTAATATCTCACGCCCATTATTACTAAAACGGATCTGATCAAAACCAAGGTCTATAATTCCGTCAATAACAAAAAAGTTTCTGCTGTGTTTGCCGTACATCTCTTTGCGAAAGAGTACAGCTTTTTGAACAGAACAAAATGCCTCATCAAGCATCTCTCTCACTAAAGTGTCATAAGGATTTTCATCGTTTTCACTTGAA
>JBAYAG010000035.1:0-6648 GCA_041669885.1 Minisyncoccota bacterium
TAAATTTTTAGCTTCTCGCGTCCATTATTACTGAAACGAATTTGATCAAATCCAAGGTCTATAATCCCATCAATGACAAAAAAGTTTCTGCTGTGTTCACCATACATCTCTTTACGAAAGAGTACGGCTTTTGAAACAGAACAGAATACCTCTTCAGACATCTCTCTTATCAACGTATCATATGGATCTTCGTCCTTCTCGCTTGAACCACCGGGTATTTTACAATCATCTCGGTAGTCATTGTTGGTGACAGTAAGAATATAAACATCACCATCAAACTGATCTGAAATAAGTTCACCTTGTGAATTCAAAACAAAAACCCTTCCATCAAATGTGTGACCATTTTTCATGTTGCCTTCTATATATAGACTTCCAACACGTTCTCTTCCTTTAAAGATTGCTGGTAAAAAACCAGCACTATAATATAAAGACTCATTAAAATGTCTTTTCATTTTTCACCTTCTTTCACTTCTTTTTTAAAACAAAAATCAAAGAACAACTCTTTTGTTAGAATATAACACACGATATTAAATGTCAATATTTTTAGCCCTTGTAATTATCCCTTATTTTTAAGAGATATTTTAGAACTTTTTTTAAATGTCTTTTTTTTGTATCATTACTCATACTAAACCTAAGTGTTGATTTTGCACGCTTTTGTATATTTTCTATATTGTCTTCTTTTTTTTCTGAAATCTTTTTAACAATAACAGATTCACCAGCTCCAGAAGCACAAGCGCTCGAAGAAGAACAAATAATTCCTACTTCATCTAATCTTAAAACCAACATTTCTCCATCAAAGCCAATCATGGAAATATTTATATTATTAGGCAATCTTTTTTTTATACTTCCGTTTATAACTATTTCTGGAATTTCTTTTTTGATTTCATTAAAAAACCAATCTCTTAATTTTAAAAGTCTTTCTAATTTTTTATCTTTATTTTTATTAACAATTTCAAGAGCTTTAGTAAAACCAACTATAAGTGGTAGATTCTCTGTTCCACCTCTTAATCCTCTTTCTTGTCCACCACCAAATATTATAGAATCTAATTTAATACCATCTCTTACAAAAAGAGCTCCGATACCTTTTGGACCATATATTTTTTGGGCATCTAAAGTTACTAAATCAACACCCAATTCTTCAACATTCATATTCAAGTATTGAGTAGCTTGTGAGGCATCTATATGTAAATAAGGATATCCAACCTTACCTCGATTAAATTCTTTTCTTTTATACCTTATTTCTTTAATAATATCTTTGACTGGTTGAATAACACCAATCTCACTGTTTGCATAACCTATGGAAATCAAGACTGTCTCATCTTTTATTAAATTCCTAACATCTTTAGCGTTAACTAAACCATCTTCATCAACTTTTAAATAATCAACATCAAAACCATCATCTGATAATTCCTTAAAACATTCTAATATAGAACTATGTTCTATTTCTGTAGTAATTAAGTGTGGTCTTGGAAAAAATTCTTTTGCTTTTTTAGCAACTCCTAAAATAGCTAAGTTGTTTGATTCTGTACCACTTGAAGTAAAATATATTTCTCTGGAATGAGCATTTAAAAAACGAGAAACTTTTTCTCTTGAAGAATCAAGTGTTTTCTTTGCTTTTACCCCCATTGAATGAATAGAACTGGGATTAGCAAAATCATCTCTCCAATATTTTTTCATCGAAGAAATAACTTTTTTGTCTATTGGTGTAGTAGCTGCATTATCTAAATATATTTTTTTCATTTCTCCTATAATTTATCACTTTTTGCAAAAGAAGCTAGTCAGAGTTATAATTAGTAAATTAAAGTCTTAAATTATTAACAAATTCTTAAACAAAAATGGATTTTACATTATATACAATAGCAGGGATAGCAATAATAATATTGCTCTTATTATTTTGGATTGTAAGATTAGAAAAAAAACTTCGAAAATTATTAGGATGTAGAAAAGGTAACTTAGATGATGCTTTTGATCACCTAAGAAAAGAAGTAGAGTCACTTAAAAAATATTCAGAAAATACAACAGAGAGATTTCAAACCATAGACAATAAACTTAAAAAAACAATCTCTGGTAATGAAACGGTTAGATTTAATCCTTTTAAAGGTACTGGAAGTGGTAGTAACCAAAGCTTCGCAACAGCACTTATAAACAGTGATGGTGACGGTGTTATATTATCAAGCTTATATTCCAGAGATCATGTAAGTATTTTTTCAAAACCAATTAAAAAACTTATATCAGAATACGAATTAACAGCTGAAGAAAGAATGGCCTTGCAAAAAGCCAAAGAAAGCATAATATAAGATAAATAATTCATTAGTTTGAATTTAAAGAGATGAAAAATCAATATTTTTTCTTATTATACAAATTTCATGGAAAAAAATGCACAAAACAGCACAATAAAGCGTTCTCCTGTTATCTGTATAATGGGACATATTGATCATGGTAAATCAACTCTTTTAGACTATATAAGAAAAACTAACATCGTTGATACAGAAGCCGGCGGTATAACTCAAAGAATTTCTGCTTATGAAGTATTTCACAAGACACCAGAAGGTAAAGAAGAAAGAATCACTTTCTTAGATACTCCTGGACATGAAGCTTTTGGTGCTATGAGATCTTGTGGAACAAGCGTTGCAGATATTGCAGTACTTATTGTCTCTGCGGAAGATGGTGTAAAAAAACAAACTATTGAAGCATTGAAATGTATCGTAGAAAACAATATTCCATATATTATCGCCATAAATAAAATAGATAGACCAGAAGCAAATATAGAAAAAACTAAAAATAATTTAGTAGAAAATGGAATTTATATAGAAGGTTATGGTGGATCAATACCTTTTGTACCAATATCAGCAAAAACAGGACAAGGTATTCCGGAACTTATGGATATGATACTCCTTGTTGCAGAAATGGCGGAACTAAAAGGTGACAAATCAAAATTAGCAGAAGGAATAGTTATAGAAGCAAATTTAGATAAACAAAAAGGTATTACGGCAGTACTTGTTATCAAAGATGGAACCATCAAAAATGGTATGTATGTTGTTTGTGGACACAGAGTCGCTCCAACAAGAATGATGGAAAGTTTTTCTGGTAAAAAAATATCAGAAGCTAGTTTTTCTTCTCCTATAAAAATAATCGGTTTTGATAAACTACCAAAAGTAGGAATGGCTTTTAAATGTTTTAAAGATAAAAAAGAAGCAGAAAAGTTTATTGAAAATGAAAGAGAGAAAGAAAAGAAAATCCCTATTAAGAATTATAATTTTTCAGAAGACTTAGACGAAATGGCAATACGTATAATAATTAAAACAGAAGTGGCTGGGGCTATCGATGCTATTGAACATGAAATTAATAAAATAAAATCAGATAAAATAAAAATAAAAGTAATTAGTGCTGGTATTGGAGATATTAGAGAAAGTGATGTTAAGCTTGCTTCTGGTACAAACCCAGCAATCATATTAGGTTTTGATGTAAATATAGATCCATCATCAAAAGATCTAGCGGAAAGATTAGGAATTAAAATAGAAATTTTTGATATTATATACAAGATATCTGAATGGTTAGAAGAAGAAGTAACAAAAAGAACACCCAAGGTTATGGTAGATGAAGTTACAGCCAAAGTTAAAGTCCTAAAAGTTTTTAGTAGTATGAAAGATAAACATGTTATGGGTGCAAGAGTAGAAAACGGAATAATATCTCTCGGACAAGAAGCAAAAATAATGAGAAGAGACACTGAAATAGGAAAAGGGAGAATAAGAGATTTACAAAGAGAAAAAAATAAAGAAGAAGAGATAAGAGAGGGTGTAGAATTTGGTTGCCAATTCCAGTCAGAAGTAACACCAGCCCCAGGAGATATATTAGAAATATTTATAACGGTTGAAAAGTAAAGGCTCGCTCACAGAACATTTTGAAAGCACGATATAAATTTTTTCGTCAAAAATTTTATTCTCTACTCAATAAATTTGTTGCTACAAATTTCTTTCCGTAAGGCTTTCAAAGCGTTCAGCTTCGCTCGCTAGTGCTAATTCAAACACAATGATACTATAAAATGGTTTTAAAAGGAAAAAAATTGCTCTCTAGTAAAAATACAAATATAATAAATTATAAAAAATGAGTGAAAATAGAACAGAAAAAATAATACGGGTAATTAAAGAAGCTGCAGCAAGTTTTATGCAATTGGAATCTAATGGCGCTTCTCTTGTAACTATTACTGAAGTTAGACTTTCCAAAGATGAAAAATATGCTAATATTTATTTTACAGTTCTTCCAGAAAATAAAGAGGAAGCTGTTCTTGAATTTGCCAAGAGAAAGAGATCTGAATTTAGACAGTATGCAAAATCAAAAACCAGATTAGGTAGAATTCCTATGTTTGATTTCGATATAGATTTGGGAGAAAAACATAGACAAAAGATAGATATAATATCTTTGAAAAGTTAATATCAAAAAAACTGTTTAACTTAAGAAAGACAGTTAAAGGCCTGGTTGCTAAGTGGTAAAGCATTCCTCTGCAAAAGGAATACGCGGGAGTTCGATTCTCCCCCAGGCCTCAAAGAACTTTACTACATAAAGTTCTGGGGAGAATCGAAAGACGGAGCACACGAAATCAGATTTTAGCAAAAATCTGGTGCAAGTCAGGGTAGTAAAAATTTTTGAGCGACGGCAAGAAAATTATTTGTGACCAACATTCTCCATCAATTAAATATGCCTGGGTGGCGAAATTGGTAGACGCAAGAGACTTAAAATCTCTCGATGGCAACATCATGCGGGTTCGATTCCCGCCCCAGGCACAATTAAAATACTACATGAATTTCATGTAGTATTTTAATTGTCAGGGTGGGAATCGAAAGACGGACTGAGCGAAGGCGAAGGAGTCGGGGTCGCGAGATTTTTCAGTAGAAAAATACTTGTGACCGATTCCCTATATAATTAAGATTGATTTTTCTACAATTTTCTGTTATTTTATTAAGGTTGTTATAAAAATTGCGCCCATAGCTCAGCTGGTAGAGCAGGTCCCTCTTAAGGACAAGGTCGTAGGTTCGAACCCTACTGGGCGCACAGATTTAAAAAATAATTAAGTATTTTATTTTTTAAATCTGTGCGCCCAGGAGTAAGTAACTAGGATGTTACTTACGTTAAGGTTCGAAGCTTCATTGAGCCGAGTCTATAGTGTATTCACAGATAAACAAACCAATGAGGGTACTGAAGCTATAGGCTTCGAAATCCATACTGGGTACAATTGAAACAATATGCGTGGGTGGTGAAATGGCAGACACGCTAGCCTTAGGAGCTAGTGCCGCAAGGCATGGAGGTTCAAGTCCTCTCCCACGCACAAAATAAAATTTCCCGAATCTTCGGGAAATTTTATTTTGTGCGTGGAGCAAACAAACTTCTTTGTTTGTATGAGAGAACTTAAAAAGTCTGAGTATATTTTTAAGGATTTAATAATTCGAAAAAATACGAAGACTATACCGACCATGTAATAGTCAAGATTCTTCTCCCTCTTAATTCTGTTACAAACAAAACAGACCACACCTTCATGTGGTCTGTTATTGTCTTAGATAATAAATTCCCTCATATCTAAAACCTTTTATAGTACCTATTTTTAATTTAATATCTAGTGTCTGAGATATGTCATCTATCATGGAACCACATATACCAGCACCAAAATTTAAACCATTAATTTCTTTTGTAGAACCGTTATTTTTAATTTCAATAAGATTATATTTTTTCTTACCAAAATCAAAAATAATAAATTTTATAGAATCAAGATTTTTTATTAGAACAATCTTTCCTTGACCATCTGCATGATCATAAATATTTCTAATTATTTCCAAGAACAGCATTAAGAGACCGTTACAATTTTGGTTAAGAAAAACACGAATGATTTCTAAAATCTTTGAACAAAACTCTTCACGACTTTCGTTTTCTTTTTTGAAAACCATTTCCAGTTTTGACATAACGAACCCCTTTCTCACCTAAAGATAATCAAAAAACTAAAATTAGTCATTTTTTTATCATTTTACTTAAACAACTAAAAGTATTATTATTAAACACAGAAGAAAGGAGAACAAAATGAAGAAAAAACTCTTTGGTAAAAGACATGATACAAACGTGCATAATGTTGTCATTATCGGTTTTTACCTTTCTGTTTTTATTCTTTGTATTTACCATTTCGGTCACGAATTTATCGTTACCTTTTTTGGTAAATAACCAAACTAAAACAGCCACTCGTGTGGCTGTTTTGTCTTTTACACTATCTCACACATACCTCCCGCACAAGCCATCTCTTTCTTTACCTCTGTCTCATCTTGTCTTTCATAAGTAATTATTTTTGAGAAATCTATATCACCAAGTTTCTTTACCATCTTATTATATTTTTCTTCATTTATTTCTTCATAAGGAGCAAGCTGATATACGTGTTCACTTCTTGGCAAGAATGAAAGTCCTCCAATAATCTCCCAGTTACTATAAAGCCAATTTGCAACTTCTATCCATTCGTTTTCACCAACATAGATAGTTATTGATGGATTATGTTCTGTATAATTAACCTTAACCATTTTCCAAAATTCTAATTGTTCTATCGCAGTCAAATGATCTTTTACAACAGCATCTTTTGGAGCTTTTACTGGGAATTCAAACACATAAGTCGTTGCA
>JBAYAG010000036.1:0-6473 GCA_041669885.1 Minisyncoccota bacterium
CAAAATAGTTATTGGACCTAATCAATGGTTTGCTAAAAAAACATCTAATAATTTAGATATTCTTCTTTTCGATTGGATTAAAATCTAAATATAAATCTCCAAACGGCAATAATTCTAACAAGAAAACCATTTAATCTCATTTTTAAATTAAATCTCTTTGTTATTTGTTTATCGTGTACCCTATAACAAATAAGTCTTTCTGGTAGATTAGCAATTTTATTTTTATAAATAATTCTCGTCCAAAGTTCATAATCTTCTACGTGTTTAAAATCTCTATACCCACCACTTTTTATAATAATATTTTTATTAAAAATAACAGATGAATGTATAAAAGGATTATGAAATAATAAAAATAATTTTATTTTTTTATTTTCTTTTGGTAAATATTCAATATTACCGGTAATATTATCTAAACAATCAATAATATCAGCAAAAGTTCCAGACAAAACAAAACTATTATCTTCCATAAATTTTATCTGTTTTTCCAACCTCTCTGGCTTAGATATATCATCTGAGTCCATCCTAGCTATATATTTACCAGAACACTTAGACAGTCCGAAATTTAATGTATCTACAATACCTGAATGTTCTTTTTTAAAATATTTTATTCTATCATCTTGATATGAAGAAACTACATCAATAGAATTATCTGTCGAACCATCATCAACTAAAATTAATTCCCATTTTTTTTCTGTTTGCAAAATAATACTATCAATAGCTTTCCTTAAATACTTTTCAGCATTAAAAACTGGCATTAATATACTAACTTTTATATTTTCAGAATTCATATAATATATACTACTCTATAATCTCAAAATCGTCTGCTGACAGATTATTTTTCTCTGTTTCTTCCCTGCCAACAATTCTAATAAAGATAACAAGAAACGAAGCAAAAGCAATAAGAAATATTGAGATTAATAACCATTTGTCCATAATAATTTAATACTAACACAAAATTCTGGATCCTGTTTTTCAACGGGATGATACAACAGAAAATATTAAAAAAATAACCTGGATTGCCACGAATGAGTACATTCTCACAATGACGATACAAAAAAATAAATTTCTACTTATGCAAGGATGATAATACAAAAAACCAGGAGACCCCTTTTTGAATTCCCAAGGGCTCACCTGGTTTTTTTGTATTTTCACCAGCGAGCGAGTTTTCTCTTTTTAAAACCATCTCGCAGTATTTTGTATTTGTATTATCACTAACGAGCGAAGCTGAGTGTTTTGAAAGCCTTACGGAATAATATTTTTAGCAAAAAATTTTATGAGTAGAGAAAAAGTGTTGCGACGGCAACACTTTTATCGTGCTTTCAAAACACTCTGCGAGCGAATCTTTACTCAATACCTAAGACTTTTTTTAATTCCTCCTCTGGAATCTCTTTATTGTGACTATCTCTCTTTTCTACTTTAGGGGTCTCAAAAACCACTTTTTTACTTTCCTCAACTTTAATATCTTTTAAGTCTCCTGTATTATTATTTTTTAAAACAGTCTGTAATGCAGATTTTAAATCTGACAGATTTTGTTTATTCGGTCTTTTATCTTTATTAAAAATCTCTTGTTTTTTAAAATCTTTATTTTCAACCTTTTTTTCTGGGATTTTCTCTTCTGTAATCTTTTTAACCATTTCTTTTAAAGGTAAGAAACCATCTTCTGGTTCTGATTCAATCGGAGGAAAAGTAGTTTGTTTTTTCTGAGAAGAAACATTTTGAACAATAGCCATTTTAGGAATTGTATCTACAACTGAATTAGAAACAATTTTTTGTTCAATCACATTATTTGTGGATTTGTCTTGAAAAACAGAATTGTTATTTGAACTATTCCCATTAAATAATTTTGTCTGTGGTTGTGGGGCTCTTGCAACAACTTTATCTTGTTTCTTCTGCCATTCAGTAACCTTGCCTTCATCATGCCATCTCTGTATAGCCTCCTCAACTACCATCTTAGGTTGTGCAAATTGTCTTCTAGAATTTGCAATTATCTCAGACTTATACGAAATAACAGGTTCTGGAAATGGTGGTAATGAAGAAGATGAAAAGGGTTGGGAGCTTACACCATCTATCATAAGCTTCAAATACATCTGAAACATTCCAAGATTAACAAGATCTTCAGCAGTAAACTGAGGAGCAAATTCTTTCTCAAGAACATCGGCATCATAAGCACCCACACGAAAAGTGATCATTGTACCGACGTTTCCAAAAACGGCAGCACGAACCTCTTCAGACATTTGTTCTATATATTGGTGTGCAATAGTAAGGTTGAGTTTGTATTTTCTAGCTTCAGAAAGAATATCAGCAAAAGATTCATTTGCAAAAGATTGAAATTCATCTACATAAAGATAAAAATTTGGAAGCTTTTTTAAATCTTTTTCTAATACATCTGCACGAGACATTGCGGCAAGATATATCTTCGTAATGAGCATAGAACCAAGTAAATTTGCATTGGACTCACCTATTCTACCTTTAGATAAGTTAATGATAAGAATTTTCTTCTCATCCATTATTTTTCTTATATCAATAGTAGATTTTGACTGTCCAACGATATCTCTTATTATAGGATTTGAAGTAAATTGACCGATCTTATTTTGAATAGCGGGAGTGGCTTCTGCAGCAAATTTATCAGTATATTTTGCAAATTCATCTACCCAAAAAGATTTTACAGATGGATCTTTTACATTATCAACAACTTTTTTTCTATAATCTTTATCTGCGAGCATCTTGTTAACACCAAGAAGTGTTGCTCCTGGATATTCTATAAGTGCAAGTAAAGTATTATTTAAAATATATTCCATCCTAGCAGACCAAGCATCAACCCAAATCTTTTTAAAAGTACTCATAAGTCCAGCAACTACAAGATGTCTTTTATCAAAACCAACATCTTCAAGCACATTGAAAGAGATAGGATACTCTGTATCAAAAGGAGCAAAATAAACGATATCATTCAACCTTTCTGGTGGAACATAGTCTAAAAGAAGCTCAGCTGTTTTACCATGAGGATCCATAAAGGCCATACCCTCACCGTTCTTGAGGTCCTGAATGGCCATATTTTCAAGAAGAGTAGACTTACCCATACCAGTTTTTCCAATAACATACACATGGCGAGTTCTATCTTTCGCTTTAATACCAAACTTTACGCGATTATTACGCGAATCAGTTTCTCCAAAATATGTTACTCTTTCAGGGTCCATTTAAAATACATTATATCATTCACAAAAAAATTTACTACAAAATTATCTTTCTGTAGTTGTTGAAAAATTTTTAGAAAGTAAAGCATCTACTGTATAAGTATTTCCTGCATCCCAAAGCATCCAAGAATCAAGCCCAGAATCATATGTAGCCTGTATCTGTGCTCTTATCATTTCTGGAGTATATTTCACAGGGTAATCGTTATCTTGAAGCCAAGGCCTAAGTTTTGAAGGTGAGCTTGTAGCAATCTTAGTCCTCTCAACTCCCCTATCCATTGAAAATTTTACTATATCGTAAGGATGAGCATTAACATCTTTATAGCCATTAAAACCTGATGGATAATGTGATGGATAAACCATAGGAGCAATATAATCAAAATATGGTAAAGCGTCTTCTAAAACTTGCCCTATATTTAAATCATCTGTATTTGTCATTGTCATACCAAAAAAATCTGCAGAAATCGGAGCACCAAGGTCTTTTAATGATTGACTCAAATAAATATAAAAATCTTTCATAACTTCTGGTTTTACTTTTCCATTACTAAAAGGATAGTAAATATCTTTCATATTTCCGTCTGAAGGAAATCTTATGTAATCAAAATTTATTTCATCAAAACCAACATCATAAGATTCTTTCGCTAAAGCGACAAGGTAATCCCAAGTATCTTTTGAACCCACATCAAGCCAGCTGACTCCCTTATAATCTTTCCAAACACCACCATCACTATTTCTTTTTACAGCAAGTTCTGGTCTTTTACTTACAAGATATTTATCTTGAAAAGACGAAATCCTAGCAATAACATAAACATCATTTTTATGAAGTTCACCAATAAATTCTTTCAAATCTTTTACTTTACAACCTGCACCAATATTTTCTTTAAATAAAGGATTTTCTGAAACAAAGGAAATCGTTCCAGTATAATCTTTTACATCTATCATAATAGAGTTTATTTCTGTTGTTTTCGCAATCTTTAATAATTTTTCCCTAAAACTTGGAGTAGCTGCTACACAAGCAGACATATATATGCCTTTAAGTGGAACTGGGGTTTTAACATGAGTTACAACAAATTTTGGCTCCTCTACCACTAAAGGAGTTGTTGTGGACTGAGTATTCCCTTTTACTATTATATTTTTAAAATTTGACGGAAAAAAAGAAGGCAAAATAAAATAAGCCAAAAGAATGATAATTAAAGAAACAAGAATAAAAGATAAATGTTTGTATTTATAAATTCTTGTCATCTTTTTATTTATTTTCTTCTTTTTGTTGTGGGGAGCTTTGAGAAAAAGTATCTGTTTTTATTTCTACACCATGTAAGTGTCTTAGAACTTCATGTAATTCACCTCTTATGAGAATAGAAATGACAGTGACAGATAAACCAGCTAACAAATAAAAATAGTTCTTTATATCAGCAGAAAAACCTAAGAACTGCATAATAGTAACCAAAACTCCTAAAGCAAATATTGATGAAATTTTTACCATTTTTTTATATTATATTTTATATTATACTAATAATATACCACAAATGAACATAAAAAGCAGATAGATTTTATTGTATTATATCTTTATAAAAAAAATACATGTATCTCGCCAAGGGGATGTCTTGGTAAATTACCAAGGCCTCCCTTTAGTGAACTTAAATTAATTATTACTAACCATCACCACAAATTCCCCTCTTACTTTATCTGGATTATCATTAAAATATTTTTTTACTTCTAAAACTGTACCGGAAACTATTTGCTCATAAATCTTTGTTAATTCTCTAGCGATTATAACTTTCTTGTTTGGAGAAAATTTCTCTAAAGATTCTAATGTTTTTATTATCCTGTGTGGTGATTCATAAAATACCATTAATCTTTCAGAAACAGCAATTTCTTTAAATAAAGTTTCTCTACCCTTTTTGTGTGGTAAAAAACCCAAGAAAATAAATTCAGCAACAGATACACCAGAAATAGATAAAGCAGAAATCACCGCACTAGGACCAGGAATCACAATTACTTCAGTTTCTGGATAAGATCCTTTTATTTGAGAGATAAGTAAAGAACCTGGATCAGAAATAGTTGGTGTACCAGCATCAGATACTAATGCTAAGTTTTTACCTTCTCCAATTAATTCTAATATTTTATCTGCTTTTGAAATTTTACTTTGAGCATGATAACTCATTGTTGGAATTTTAATATTGTATCTATCTAAAAGATTTCTTGTTACTCTAGTATCTTCACAAAGTATCAAATCTACTTCACCCAAAATTCTCACAGCTCTATATGTGATATCTTCAAGATTACCTATCGGAGTTCCGACTACATAAAATTTTGACATAAAACAATACTAGCAAAAATAGAAAAAAATGAAATAGAAACAAAAAAAACCGAGGAGACACCTTTTTGCAGATTCAAGGTCTCACCTCAGTTTTTTGTTTTTTATTCTAATACAATATACTAAATACTAGATACTAATTTTTCCCCTATCTTATATACATCTCCTGCTCCAATAGTCATCAATACATCTCCTTTTTTCAGATTCTCTTTAATATATTTTTCTATATCTTCAAAATTCTTAAAAGAAACCACTTCTTTATTACTTTCGTCTTTGGGAGGATAATTCCGAAGTAATCCAGATTTTTCTTTTACATTTCTGGATTGCTTCGCTTCGCTCGCAAAGACAATACGAATTTTATCAGCCAAAATTTCTGAAGAAATAGTATGGTCAAAAGGTTCTCTTGCAGGATATATTGGTGCTAATAAAACTTCATCCGCATCTTTAAAAGATTTCGCAAAATCATTCAATAATAATTTTGTACGAGAAAAAAGATGTGGTTGAAATATTACAGTTATTTTTTTGTTATTGAAAAACTCTCTAGCACCCTTAAGGGTTGCTTTTATCTCTGTCGGGTGGTGTGCATAATCATCATAAATAATTATACCATCCTTAGTATCGCCTTTATATTCAAATCTTCTCCATGTTCCTAAAAACTCTTCAATTGATTTTACAGCCTTATATTTATTTATACCAAGCAAATGAGCTACAGCAAGAGCCATTGATGCATTTTTCTTATTATGATCTCCAGGAATTTTCATCTTTAATTTTTTATTAAAAAACTCTTCGCTTGAAACAAGTTTACCTTTTATATCTTTTAAAATTGGAGAAACTATTTTGTCCTTTGGATTATAAATAAGATATCCTTTTTTAGGAATTTTATTTACAAATTCAGTAAAAGCGGATTGTATGTCTGCCAAATCTTTATAGAAATCTAAATGGTCATTATCTATATTTGTAACTATAGC
>JBAYAG010000037.1:0-6236 GCA_041669885.1 Minisyncoccota bacterium
CATCTTTTACATTTATAATCATAAAAGTTTTTTTATCATTTATCGGTACTGTAGAATATGCAACCATTCCGGATTCCGTTTCAAAAGATACTGGATAAAAACCTGCTAAATTAAATACTTCTGTATATTCAATAATAGTGCTTTTAGGTATGACAGAAACGTTTAATAGAAGTTCTTTTTCATCAAAAAAATCTTTAACAATCTCATACTCAAAAATAGATTCATCTACTTTAAGTGGAACATTTTCTTCTATTTTAAATTCTAAAATCTGTCTGATTTCTTTCTCTGAAACCTTAGGAACTTTTATATTAAAGATGTAACTTTTATCTTCTGGAATTGAAACGTTTATTATGTTAGAAGAAAGTTCGTTTTTTAGTTCTGAGATTATTTTTATCAAAGCTTCTTTATTTAAAATTTCTCCATCTTTAACAATTCCAGATGGAAACAAAACTTCACCATATTTTTTTAACGATATTTTATCTTTCTTATTACAAAAATCTATATACCTTATAGCATGATTACTTATACTTATACCTATAGCAGGCATAGAAAGATAGTTCGGTGTACAAAATATTTTTTTAGCAAAGTTAAACTTCATAACAATTACTAAGATTATAACTGTTTTTTCAAATAATTAAAATACTAAAATTAAAAAATAAGTTTATAAGCTATAAATAAGATTACGAGTAAAGCAAAAAATATTGTTGAGATATTAAAATATTTAAAGACAATATTACTTATTTTTTCACCAAATAATTTCATTATATAAGCAACAATAAAAAACCTCATCCCCCTACCTAAAATAGAAGCAAGTATAAAAATAAAAATATTTAATTTAAATAAACCAGCAGCTATTGTAAATACTTTATAAGGTATTGGTGTAAATGCTGCGGTAAAAATTGAGATAAAAGCATTCTGGTTAAAAAACACACCTACAGTTTCAAGTTCTTTCTCTAAATGGTAAACAGAAACAAGCCACTTACCAACTGTTTCAAAAAGTACGGCACCTATAAAATAACCAAAAAGTCCACCTAAAATTGAAGCCAGCGTGGTTATAAAAGCGAAAAATAACCACTTATCTTTATTTCTAGCTACAACCGGCATTAAATAAAAATCTGGTGGTACAGGGAAAAAAGATGATTCTGAAAAAGAAATACCAAAAAGCCACCATTTTGCATTTGGTCCAGAGATATTTCTCATAAGAAAATTTTTTATGTATTCAAGCTTATTTTTTAAAAATGTAAGCATTTTTTAACTTAACTCTGTTCCTTCTGCAATAAAATCAGGTACTTCCATTATAGCTAAATTATCGCCTGTCTTTGCAGCAAGTATCATTCCATCACTCATAAGCCCCATAAGAGGTCTTGGTTTAAGGTTTGTCACAAAAGCAACTTTCTTGCCTACTAATAGTTGGCTTTCAGGAAAATAATGTGCAATACCAGAAAGTATTTGTCTTATCTCTCGAGATTCAGGAGAACCATCTGTAGATGCCTTAATTCCAAAATCTACAAAAAGTTTATAAAGTTTATCTGACCCAACAACAGACTCAACAGAAAGTATTTTACCAACTTTCATTTGAACTTTTTTGAAATCATCATAAGTTATTTTCTTACCTACTTTTTGATTTTCTTCTTCCTGTTTCTTTCTTTCTTGTCTATTTCGATCTTTATCCATAAAAGTTTGAAGGATTATAGAAGCGGCTGAAGCATCAAGCATATCTGTCTTACCAAAAGTATTTTCCACCTGCATCGATGTCATAAATTCTGGTTCTAGAAACATTGGTAACTTAATAATGTTTGCTAAATCCTTTTTAAAAATAATTATTTTAGGATTTATTTTGTTATTTTCACCTTTATAATTTTTTGATTCACCAATAACAATAGACTCAACTTTTTCTTCTAAACACAAATTAGCAATTTTCTGCAATAACTCTTGAGAGTTTTCAAGAACAACCTTAGGAAAAGCAACTTTTGCCTCATTATCAGAAATAGCAATCCCAACTTTCTTTTCACCATAATCTATACCTAAATATTTCATATTTTATATACTACACTAATTTTAGTGTTTATACAAAAAATCAATTTTGATCATATGAATACAAAAACAATCCTTCAGTAGTGCTAGCAATAAAATCAAAATTTTTACATTCAAACTTAGAAGAATATATTAAATCAATCTTGTTTTTATTAGCAACATTATTTTTTGTTATACAATCAGCTTTAATAAAATCACTATATCTAGTATAACGGTTTGTTATAGTGGACCCCTTAGATTCCAGTGGAAAATTTCCAGTAACAGAACCAATAACCAAACCCTTCCAAGGTGGAGCTAAAAATATTTTTCTCTTATAATTATTAAACAAAATTAAATCTTCCTCTTTTAAATATTCATTTACAGGCGGTGCGGGGGTTATTTTTTGCCTAACATTATTATTTGTTATTTCTAATGTAAGTTTTTTCCACTTATTATTATTTGGATATTGAATAAAATTAAAAGAAAAATAAATTATAAAAATAAAAATTAATGAGTTATATAAAACATAATCTTTATTTTTTATAAACTTAAAAACCAGATCTAATCCCAAACCAGATACGAGTAACAACAAAATAGAAGTGACAGCAACAATCCTAGGATGGTCTATGACAAAAATTTTTGTTGTAAAAAAATATATAATCCAAAAGATAAATCCGATAAACAAGACTGACAATATCTTATAATCTTTATTTTTTATGAGATAAAATACCCCTCCCAAAACAAATGCGATAGAAACTAAAGGTAAAATATAAAAAAGATTATAAGAAACTATACCATTATCAAGATTATCTCTTAAAATATATTTAAATAAATTATTCTTAATTAAATACACTATGAATGTTAAAAAACATATCGACAAAAAAGATACAAGAATAATAGTATTTTTAAATTCCTTTTTATATAAACCATCTTTAATATATTTAAATAATTCAATTGTAATTGGTGGTATAAAAAATATTATTATTGGTGGATAAAATATTATCGATAAAAATATAAAAAAAATTTTTAATACCTTGTCTTTTAAAAAATCAGAAATTAAAAAAGAGATGAAAAATACTAAACTAAAATTAAAAGGTAAAAAATACCAAGTAACTGGCAAATTTGAGCTATTTGTTATTAACGGAATGAATAAAATCGGAATTATTGAACCAGACAAACTAGTACCTCTTAACCTTAGATAAGAATAAATTAATAAAGATAAAATTATTGTATTTAAAATAGAAAGTAAATAATAACTTTCAAAAACATTTATTTGCAATATTAAAAATATGTTTGAAATAAAAGAGAAGAACAAAAACAAAGGATTAGCAAAAAAAGTTTCCTTGAAAAGGGGGTTTACCAAGGGAAGTTTGCCACTATCTACAGCATAGTTTACAAGAGATGCTCCAACCCACTCATCAGAGAAAAATGGGTATTTATAAGAAAAATCTGAAACTTCCCTAGTCCCAGCAATCGTATTTACCACTCCGTGATAAGAATGATGTAAAGAAAATAATTCTAAAAATATAATTACAAAAGAAAATATCAGTATTAAATTAATTTTAATATTATTTTTATATTTTTTCTTTAAAAAAATCGCAGAAGAAATTACTAATCCGATAATATAAAAAGATAAGATAACTGGGTATTTGAAAATATTTAAATATTGAGTTATTAAAGATATAAACAAAAAAGACAATGTTTGTATAGAAAAAACATAGAGAAAAGTTTTAAGTCTATTTTCAAAGAAAAAAATACACAAATAAGGAAAAAGTATTAAAACTATACCTAAAAAAGTGATCATGTTATTTAATAATATACCATAATAATTAAAATGTTGAATTTAATCGTCTTTGATGTTTAAATATCAAGATGAATAAGATCACTGAACCACAAATAAGTATAATCCTACCCTGTCTAAACGAAGAAGAATCGTTGAGTCTTTGTTTAGATGAAATTACAAATACAGTATCAGAATACAAATTAAATGCAGAGATTTTAATAGTAGATAACAATTCAAGTGACAGTACACTTAAAATAGCAGAATCTTATAGAGAAAAATTTAACTTTATAAGAGTGGTAATCGAAAAAAATATAGGCTATGGAAGTTCATGTTTAAAAGGACTCAACGAGGCAACGGGGAAAATACTTTTTCTTGCAGATGCTGATTTTTCATATAATTTTAAAGAGATAAATAAATTTATAAAAGAAATAGAATCAGGTAAGGATTTTGTCGTTGGCAATAGATTTACGAAAGGAATCAAAAAAGAAGTTATGCCTTGGCACCATAAATATATAGGCAACCCTTTCTTATCTTTTTTAGTTAAGATTCTTTTTAAAGTAAAGATTGGAGATATTCATTGCGGAGCAAGAGCAATCAGGAAAGACTCTTTTAAAAAACTAGTGCTTTACACGAGCGGAATGGAATTCGCTTCAGAGATGGTGATCAAAGCAGCAAAAGAAAAATTAAAAATAAGTGAAGTACCAATAGAATACAGACCAAGAATCGGTGAATCAAAACTCAATTCAATTCCTGATGGTTGGAGACATTTGAGATTTATACTTCTCTATTCGCCACTTTTTTTGTTTCTGTTACCTGGTATTTTAATTTTAACAACTGGATTAATATTACTTTTCACTTTTTACTTCCTAGAACCTAAAATTTTCGGGGTTCAATTTTATATGCATCCAATGTTTTTATTTGCCATCATGACGATTGTTGGATATCAACTAATAATATTTGCTGGATTTGCAAAAATATATGCAATAACACATTTGGGTGATAAAGATGAGACAATTGAGAATTTATTTAAAAAAATAACTCTAGAAAAAGCTGGATTTGTAGGCGTGTTATCAACCTTAACGGGCATAATCATATATGTACTAATCTTTATTAATTGGATTAATTCTGACTTTAGCTCTCTCAATGAAACAAAAAGTATGATTATCGCTCTAATACTTACAGTGATTGGTATTCAAACTTTCTTTTCTGCTTTTATGTTCAGTATTTTAGGAATTAAAGAAAAATGAAAATAGCAGTATTTCACAGTTTTATGGATAATATTGGTGGAGCTGAAATGGTAACATTATTTTTGGCCAAAGGTCTCAATGCAGATATTTATACAACTAATATAGATACTGATAAAATTAAGAAAATGGGATTTGAAGATATAATTCCTAGAATAAAATCTATTGGGAAAATCCCCCAAACAGCACCTTTTCGACAACAATTAGCATTCTGGAAATTTAGAAAATTAAATTTAGGTAAAAAATATGATTTCTATATAATATCAGGAGACTGGGCAATGTCTGGAGTGGTAAATAATAAACCAAATATGTGGTATGTTCATTCCCCTCTTAATGAACTCTGGGCTTTTAAAGATTATGTTAGAAATAACCTATTAAGTTGGTGGAAAAAACCGATTTATGATATTTGGATATGGTTTAACAGAATACTGACTCTTAACTATTCAAAATATGTAATGATCTGGGTATGTAATTCAAATAACACAAAAGAAAGAATAAAAAAATATTACAAAAAAGAAGCAACTGTTATCAATCCACCAGTTGATATTTTTAAACATGATATAAATACTAAATCCGATAATTTTTGGTTATCAGTAAACAGGCTTTCTATTGCAAAAAGAATAGAAATACAAACAAAAGCCTTTTCTAAATTAAATAGCGAAAGATTAGTTATTGTAGGAAGTTATGAAAAAGAAGTAAAACAATTTGAAGATTATAAGAAATATATTGAAAATACAAAGTCAAACAACATAGAAATCAAAAACTGGGTTGATAATAAAGAATTAACAAACTTATATAATACTTGTAAGGGTTTTATCACCACTGCTAAAGATGAAGATTTCGGTATGACCCCTATTGAAGCCATGGCATCAGGTAAACCAATAATTGCTCCAAATGAAGGTGGATATAAAGAAAGCATTATAAATGGTAAAACAGGTATATTAATTGATAATATAGATGAAAATAAGCTAATAGAAGCCATTGAAAAAATAGATAATGAATTAATAAGTAATCCTAATAAATATAAAAATAATTGTTTGGAACAAGCTAAAAAATTTGATATAAAGGAGTTTATTAAAAAGATAGAAGAAGAAATATATAACAAATGAAAGAATTAAATTATAAAAAAATATCCGTAATTATTCCTATATATAATGGAGAAAAAACATTAAAAGAATGCCTTTCTTCTGTTACAA
>JBAYAG010000038.1:0-6210 GCA_041669885.1 Minisyncoccota bacterium
CAAAACCAAATCCTCTTGATCTCCCTGTCATTTTATCAATCATAACTGTAGCTGCTTCAACTTCACCAGACTTAGAGAAAAAATCTTTAAGTTCAGCATCATTTGCAGTGTAAGGAAGATTTCCTACGTACAATTTCTTTGCCATTTGTTTTGCAAAATATTTTTAAATCGCAGAACGACCAAATCTCAAACGGCTAAGAAAAACTTAAACCTACGAGAATAATTTACTGCCATGATAATATATCATTAGGATATTTTTATAGCAACTTTTTATAAAATAAAATCACCAATTTTATTTCTCTTTATATCAAAAGCCAATGATGGTATATCTATTTTTAAACCAAAAGAGTTTGCCAAGCTTCTCATATATGTGCCACTACTACAAACTACTTTTATAGTAATAATTTTATATTCCTCAAAAATACTTTTTTCCAAATTTTCTTCCCATGATTTTAATATATCTTCTTGACGAAAATCTCCAAAAACCAAATTAATAGATTTTCTTATATACACATCAAGTTCTTTCTTAGAAATAAATCTTTCTCCTATAAAATCAATATTCTTAATTTCAACTTCTTTTTCTGGAATTTCTTCTTCCTCTAGAGTCCCATTTTTAGCATATTCAAAAAGAGGTTTTCCTTTTATTGTTTTTGACGAATAATCTGGATATTTTTGAGAAAATTTTCCCACGAAAGTTTGTAATATGTCACTAAAATATTTTTCCGCGTAGATCTGCGTTCTGTCTGCATCTATCTGCATCTTGACCTTACCTAAAATATCATAAGTATCCGTAGAAAAGCCTAAAAGTATACTTAATTCATATTCTTTATTTAAACCTAAATATTTTTCTTTATTTTTGCATTCTTCACCCACCAATATCAAGAGTAATCCTTCTGCCAATGGATCAAGTCTACCAGCATAAGTCATTTTATCACCCCCATATTCTGGATTATCCTTTTTAAATCTTTTTATACATTCTAGAGGTGTTTCTCCTCTATTTTTATATAATTTTAAAATTCCTTGTTTTGAAGCCATATTTAATATACAATATTACATACTAATTAAATATAAACAATATGCAAAATGATAAGCAAAAAGTAAGTACTGAATCATATAAAGGTGTCAGAGATTTCTATCCAGCTGACATGTCTATACAAAATTATATTTTTGGGATAATGAGAAAAACGTCAGAAAATTTTGGCTATAGTGAATACGGAGCATCAGTACTTGAATCAGCCGAATTATATAGAGCAAAATCTGGAGATGAAATAGTAAACGAACAAACATATACATTCAAAGATCGTGGTGACAGAGACGTATCACTTCGACCAGAAATGACACCGACAGTTGCAAGGATGATTGCCGCTAAACTAAAAGAATTTTCCTTTCCACTAAGGTGGTATTCAATCCCTAACCTTTTTAGATATGAGAAACCACAAAGAGGTAGAACACGCGAACATTGGCAATTAAATGTAGATATTTTTGGTGTTAAAAATATAAATGCAGATGTAGAGGTTATTTCTATTGCATCAAAAATAATGCAAAATTTTGGTCTAAAAGAATCAGATTTTGAAATAAAAATTAATAACAGGAAAATTGTTAATTTTATATTAAATGATCTTTTTGATCTATCAGAAGAGATATCACATAAGGTTGCAAAAATAATAGACAAGAAAAATAAAATATCTGAAGAAACCTTTAATGCAACAATAAAAGATTTACTTTCTGACAAAAGCTCTGCTTTTATAGAATTATTAAATACAAAAAATTTTGAAGAATTTGTTTCTAAACTACCCCAAAACGAAACCACACAAGAAGGAATTGTTGAAACAAAAGAAATTATCAAAAAACTTGAAGATTTGGGTATTAAAAATGTTGTATTTTCTCAAGATTTAATGAGAGGCTTTGATTATTATACAGGAATGATTTTTGAAGTTTTTGATAAAAATCCAGAAAATAGAAGAGCAATCTTTGGTGGAGGAAGATATGATGAGCTTCTTGCTATTTTTGATAAAGAAACCGTACCAGCAGTAGGTTTTGGTATGGGAGATGTAGTAATAAAAGATATATTAGAAACATATGGTCTTTTACCCAAAATCACTCCCGCTTCAAATCTACATATTTGTGTTATGAATGAAAAGTCTATAGGTTATGCTCAAGATTTAGCACAAAAGATAAGAGAAAATGATATAAAAGTTACGGTTGATTATTCAGAAAAGAGAATCGGCGATCAAATAAAATATGCAGATAAAAATAAAATTCCTTTTATAATCTGTATAGGCGAAGAAGAAATAGAAACTGGCAAATTTAAAGTAAAAGAACTTTCTACCGGTATAGAAACTGAAACAACAGAAGATCAGATTTATAAAATAATAAGTTTATAATAATTAAAAATGAGAAAAATAGTCTTTGACATCGAAACCGATGGAATAATTCTTAACTCTGGTTCAAAACAAATATTCCCAAATATGAATGTGGTATGCATTTACGATTCAGAAACAGATAAATATTCCAGCTATACACAAGAAAACCTTAAAGACCTTTGGCCAATTATAGAAAAGGCAGATCTACTAATCGGCTACAATAGTGACAGCTTTGACATACCAATATTAAATCAATATTACCCTGGTGATTTAACAAAAATAGCCAGCTTAGATTTGCTTTCAGAAATTAAAAATTCTCTCGGAAGAAGAATCAAAATGGATTATATAGCTGAAGCTACATTAGGAAGAAACAAAACAGGACATGGTTCAGACGCAATAGACTGGTGGAAACAAGGTAGATACGAAGATGTTATAAAATATTGTATAGAAGATGTCCGAATTACGAAAGATATATACGAATATGCTCTTAAAAATAAATCTTTAAAATACTTGGACGGTAAAGATATAAAGGAAATTAAAATAGACACAACAAACTGGGATAAAAAAGAAGACACGGCAATGACTTTTACTCTTCCATTCTAAATAGT
Source organism: Minisyncoccota bacterium (assembly GCA_041669885.1). Lineage (GTDB taxonomy): Bacteria > Patescibacteriota > Minisyncoccia > Phycocordibacterales > GWA1-40-21 > Bog-1340. Next base: position 2,972 of record JBAYAG010000038.1, read on the forward strand.
TTATAGTTTTAAGGTTAAAGTTTTTAGTAAAACCTAGAACCTAAAAACTTAAAACTACAACCTAATTATTTGAGATATTTCTCTTTATTATTCACATGCTCGTTATGAGTCACTGCGTAATGCATAAGGCCATTATCATCAGTCAAAAAATAAAGATATGATGTTTTTGTAGGCATTATAGTATCTCTAATAGCCCCAAGGCCGGGGTTTGATATCGGTGTTGGAGGTAATCCCTTATTTGTATAAGAATTATATGGTGAATCTATTTTAAGATCATCCAAAGAAAGAGTTGCCGTGGTTTTACCATTTATATATTTAAAAGATGAATCAACTTGTAATGCCATACCTATAGAAATTCTATTCCAAAGTATTCCAGAAACAATTCTCCTTGTCTCAGACACTCTAGCCTCACCTTCTATTATAGAAGCCATTTTAACTATATCACTCAAACTTTTACCAAACTTTTTAATATCTTCATTAAGTATTTTAATTTTATTATTAAAATTATCATTCATAATTGTAATAATATCTATTTCTTCTATATCTGATAAAAATAAATAAGTATCTGGAAATAAATATCCTTCAAGATTTTGTTTTTTAACATTTTCTAAAAAAACTTTTTTGTCAAAAGATACTAATTTTGAAGAAAGTATATCAGCTATTTCAAATGAATTTAATCCTTCTGGTATAACAACTTTAATAGGCGTCATTCTCATTTCACCATGAGAAACTCTCCACGCAATGGATAAAACATTTTCTTTTTTATTAAAAGTATAATCACCTTCTAAAATCTTACCCTCTAAAGTAGTAAATAAATAAACAAAAGACTTAAACCAAAAATCAGATTTGATAATTTCTTTTTTAACAAAATCCTCAGAAACACCAGAAAGTGTCTGTCCACTTTTCAAATCATAAATAGTACCAAGTGGAAAATTTTTAGGTGTTGATAAAAATACTACATAAAAAAATATAGATACTATCAAAATACAAAATGTAGAAATTAAAATTAAAAGATTTCTATTTAAAAAATCCTTCAATAAAAGAAGATATTTTCTTAAAAAAATATTATTCAACATCTTATATTGGTAAATTTGAAGGAGCTTCTGATTTCTTTGAATTAACTCTCTTCAAAGTTGGAGTTTGAGATACCATTCCACTTGGAAAATGAAAAATTGTAGCGAGTTCTTCTGATGTTAAAACAAAAGGGTCACTAGCCATATATTTATAAGGTGGCTGAAAATATGACCTTAATTTATATGCATGGAACATATCTTTTTTCGTATAATATATATCAGAATTATTTATTTGCTTCATAAAAGGAATAAATAAAGCCCAATCTTTTCTGGCATCACTAACATCAGAAGCTTCTCCTGGCTTGATACTATTTAATATAGATGAATCATACTGTTTAAACCCCTGACGTACTGAGGTTATATTAATAGGATTAAAAGCATCTTTTTCTGCAACATAAATTCCTCTAATCATACACTCAAAAGATGCCTTACTGGTACTTCTTTCAATCGCAGCAATAGCTTCATTTTGACCTTTTGTAGGATTAGGAAATTTAAAGGTATCCTTATCACCTCCTGGTGGTATAGCTTCTTTTCTTATTTTTTCAATCTCTTCTTTTGTTTTTTCTTTTAAACTTTTATTTTTCTTAAAAGTACCTAATTTAATATCAGACTCCTCATATTTTTGTAATAAAAATTGAAACCAAATATTTTCTCCCTTTTTTAAAGTACCTAAAAATTCCAACATAGAAGTTATTGGGTCTATTTTATATTCATCTTTTTGGTCTTTATCTAGACCATAATCTATATAAGTTTTTATAGGAAGTGGATCCGGCTTACCAAGCTTATACTGTATCGTGTAATAAGAATAATTATCAAGATCAAATGGAATATCTTTTGTATAATCTTCAACTTCATATATTTCTATATTAGGATACTGAGCATAAAGCTGAGCCTCAATTATATTTCTAAATTTTGATTGACTACACCAAATATAAAATCTAACTTCACCTTCAATAGAAACAAGTTCACAAGAAAACCAAGGTCGTGTTTTTCCATCAATAAAAGCTTCATAATAAGTTCCCGCACCACCTGGTGTAAGCTGAGCAAAAAATATTTCCATTGCTGCTGGTGATTTTAAAATCTCTTTAGGTAATTTTATTTGGAGAAGACAATTCTTTTGTTTTTCAACAAATTTCATAGTGAGCCAATTAAATCTTATAGTCCAAAAAAAATAGACCAAAATAAAAGGCATTGTTATTGGTAACAATATAAGTAAATATTTTCCTGAATCAATAATATACGTAACTGTTGTCTCAAACATTTTTTAAAAAATTAATACTAATATTATACCAAAGTAAATAAATAAAAGAAAAGGTCACACACTAAGTGTATGACCTTTTCTTTTATTTTATTATTTCGTATTTATTGTCTTTATTCTTTTTAAAGAATTTCTTATTCTGAAGATTGATTATTATAGTATTCTCTTTAACGTATCTTTCTTTCATAACCTTTTCAACAACTTCTTGTTTGGTCATAGGTCCATTTTTCTCTATGAGGTTTTTGATAACATCTTTTACAACACCATTCATGTAACCCCATTCAGATAAAGCATATAAACCTCTTCCAACAAGAACAAATCTAGGATCTTTTATAAGTTCATTGTGAGTCGTAGCGACATGAGCCTTTTTATTAAATACTGTAGTTATAGCTTTAGCAACTTCTCTAAAATGTATAGGTGATCCGTGTTTTCTTATAACAAGATAAGCGTAATCTCTCATACCTTTTGTGTTTATATTTGAAGATTCAGATTTACCCCACTCACCAAGAGGATTTTTTGATATTTTTTTAGAAATACATAACCATCTTTTACAAATCTCTTCTGTTTTATACTGTTCAGAAACGTCTTCAATGTAACCTAGAAAAACTTTTACAATTTCTTGTTCAGAAACAAGATCATTATCTTTCAAATTTTCATAAAGTTTTTTCAATGATTCTTGTATCTTACCAGCAAGGTTTTCATCGATAAACCATCTATGTTTAAAATCTTCATCTTCTTTTATTTTCTTAAAAGGATTTCCAACAACAAGGAGGAAGTCTATCTGGCTTTGTACACTTTTATCTTTGGAAACAAAATCAAGTAAGTCTTGTTCTACAGTAATTCCACCGAGAGAATGAATTATTTTCTCTAATTCTTCAAAAGAAACTTTTTCTTCTAAATAATTTTTA
>JBAYAG010000039.1:0-6130 GCA_041669885.1 Minisyncoccota bacterium
ATGCTCGGGTGATGTAATTGGTAACCATGTACGCTTGAGGTGCGTATGCCGTAAGGCGTGGGAGTTCAAGTCTCCCCCCGAGCACAAAAAATAGCAAAGCTATTTTTTATTTCTTAATCAAGTAAATGTATTTACTTGATTATAAGACTTGAAAGACGGAAGTATTTTTTATAGCAAGAAAAAATACTGAGTTGTGGTCAGGACTTTTTCTGAGTGACGACGAAGAAAAAAGTTGTGACCAAGTCTCCCCCCGAGCACAAAAATAAAATTATGACAAAAATACAAAAAGATATTTCTTTTAAGGACTTAGAAAGCCAGAAATATCTGGAATTACAAGAAGCACAAAATGAGGAAGATCGTATTATGGACGAAATAACCATTGTCTTTTCTTCTGTTTCAGATAGAGCTGAAGCAGAGAAAGTTGTTCTAGAGAAATGGATACCTTTGATGGATAAGGCAAAAGAAAGAACTGCGGAAGCAATGAAGGTGTGGCATAAGATTATGGAAGACAAGATCGGGAGAGAAGGTGATGGTTTAAATATAATGAGTAAAGGGCTAGATATGTAAAAACACTCAATATTGGGTGTTTTTTAATTTACGAAAATTTCTATTTTGCTATAATACAGAAATGAAAACTTTCTTAAGAGTAGTTGGGTTATCTTTCATTTGGCTTTTTGTTTGGGCTTTTTTTGTTTTATATCTTCAACCACAAAAAATTGATTATATAAATCACTATATAATAACGAGTCTTTATTTTTTGTTAGTTATTGTATTTTTGACTACTGTTTTTAGAGAGCAGATAGGGAAATATGTAGATAAATTTACCCCGAGGGATCTTTTAGCGATGTCTCTTTTTTCTTTATGTGTGGTTATATCTTATCATTTTATAGAACTTTTATCTGACGGTTCTGTTTTGAGTGAAATGAGATATAGTTTGCCACAGCTTTTACAGATGGATGAAAAGTTTCTCATAACAAAATCCTTTGAAATAATGTTTCAGCAAACATTTTTTATGATAAGTATTTATTATTTGTTTAATGATAATATCTCTGATTATATAGATATGCTTATCTTTGGTTTATATACGATGATTATTCATATCCCCGTCCTCTTTATAGATGGTTCTGTGGGTAAAATACTTTTTGCTGTTTCATTCTTTGCTGGTGTTATTTTTTCATATTGTATTAATAAATCAAAAAGAGGTTTTGTTTATAGTTATATGGTTCATTTCGGTTTTTATGTTTTGCTTAGTTCTGTATTTTGGCTCGGAGGATATAAATATATGTTATCTTTAATTTAAATTAGACATGTTATATACAAAAAATGGAGATAATGGGAAAACAAGTATTTACGGTTGCGATCAGAGAATTTCAAAAAGTTCTGCTACAACTGAAGCTTTGGGGTCTTTGGATGAAACCAATTCGTTTTTAGGGGTTTGTAAAGCACAGATTCATGATTCAGGATTCATGATTCAGGATAAGAAAGTTTGGGACATAATACATCGAGTTCAAAATAATCTTTTTACTATACAAGCGCAAGCTGCTGGTGCAGATAAGAAAATTCTTGAAGAAGATGTGTTGTGGCTTGAAAAAGTTATTTCAGAAATAGATAAAGACTTACCAGAAATAAAATCGTTTTTGATATCTGGTGCAAATGATATTTCTGCAAATTTTGATTTTGCTCGTACACTTGCACGTAGAGCAGAGAGGAGAGTGGTAGCTGTAAGTGAAGAAAATATCACCAAAATAGATGAGTTTACACTTTCTTATATGAACCGTCTTTCAAGTTTTTTATATGCTCTAGCGAGGTATTTTGCTAGTAAATATGGTGTTGAAGAATCTCCGACTTATTAGACTCTGGATTTTAATCAAAAAATCTGTTATAAATGTAGCAACAGGTAAAACTGTTAATGGTGGCTATGGTGTAGCGGTAGCACAAGAGTTTGTGGAACTCTTTGTTCGGGTTCAACCCCCGATAGCCACCCAAAAATAAGAAGCCGGATGCGAAAGCGTTCGGCGACTTTATTTTGGGAGTGGCTATCGGGAGTTGAAAGACGGAGGCCGCGAAGCCAACCGAATTAATATGAGGTTGTGGCCGAGTCGGGGTCGAGAGTACTTTGACTTTTGTCTGCTTTTGAGACAAAAGACTTAGTAACTCGTGACCAACCCCCGATAGCCACCCAAGAAAGAAGAGTCTGCAATAGCAGACTTTTTTCTTGGGTGGCTAAGTAAGTGCTAGTAAGCACTTACGTTCGGGGGTTGAAGCCTCATTGAGCCGAACTTAGAGTGTAATCACGAATAAGTGAGCCAATGAGGATACTGTTCCTGTAAGGAAAAACTCCCCGATAGCCACACAACGGTATTTTTATATGACAAACCTTTATTTCTCTTTTGTCATAAAATGCTATAATTAATATTATTAGCTTTAACAAAAACTATTATGCAAATATTTAAAACATGGACATTTAAATGGTGGGAGATAGGTGTGTTAAAACTTTGTCTTATTTCTTTTGGTATTTTGTTAGGTTTGTATTTTTATGACTATCTAGTGGGTTTGATGTGGCTTTGGTGGGCATTATTTATTGTAGGAGTTCTTTATTTTATAGTTAGATTGTTTGTAAGTAAAAAATAAAGTTGGTTTTAGGTATTAAAATAGAACTCAATTAATCCACCAAAACATTTTTGTTCGGTGGATTTATGTAGTTATAATAAGTAATTTATGCTATATTGATTTTAATGAAAATAGCATTTATACATAATGAAAAGAAAATCGGAACAGGAGCAAATTATATAAATGATTTAATGAGTCAAAAATTGACTAGTTCTAATATTGATACAAAAAACTTTTATCCTAAAACCTCACTTATTGAAACACCTGTTCATTTGAGTGGAATAAAAAATATCTTATTTTTTTATTCTTTATTAGAAAAAAGAAAAGAAATATTAAAATATGATCTTATACAAGGAACTACCTACACGGTATTACCTTTTCTTGCTTATTCGATTCCTGTAGTCGCTCATTTTGGTTCAACTACTAAAGGTTTTTTAGATTGTACTCCTATATCTAACCAGCTAGAAAACGGTTGTCGTAAGATTTGGTATAAACTTAAAAAAGATGGCGCTATATCAGAACTTAATATAAAAACTAGAAAACCAATGAAAGATATAGCTGATATTGAAGAGTATGTCGCTTCTAAAGCCAGTGCTGTAATAGCTACCTCTGAAAAGGTTTATAGTGAATTACTTTCTATGGGTGCTAAATCTGAAAATATTTATTTAATTCATAATGCAATTGAAGATTATTGGTTTGAAACACCAATAAACAAAGATTTGCTAACACCAAAAATTGTTTTTCTTGGTCGTTTGGGAAATGATTCATTTACTTTAAGGCTCAAGGGTCTTGATCGTCTAATTCATTTATGGCAAAAATTTCCGACAATAGAAAAAGTTTGTCTGGCTATTACTACGAATAAGACTTTAATAGAATATTTAAAATTGAATATTTTAAAATTGACACTTGAAGTTAATCTTAAAAAAGATAATTTACCTAATATATTAAAATCTCTTCGGGGTAGTATTCTTTTTATATCTTCTCGTTATGAAGGATTCTCTCTAAGTTTAATTGAGGGAATGTCTCAAGGACTTATTCCTGTTGCATATTCAGTCGGAGTGGTACCAGAAATTATTCGTAATGGTGAGAATGGATACATAGTGTCTTCTCAGACTGAGGCTATAGAAAAAGTTCAGGAGATTTTAAATGATGAAGACCTTAGAGAAAGAATGTCAAATGAAGCTATAAAAACAGCTAAACAATTCTCAAGCGAAAAAATCACTAAACAATTAATTGATTTATATAAAAAAATTATTACAGTTTCAAGCTGATTATAATTTGTTATACTTATTGAGATGAATATTTTTAGTGTTGTTTTGGGTATGACTGGTTCAATTTCTTTATTTTTATACGCGGTTATTTCTTTTGGTAAATTAATAAAAGAAAATGCTGGGCAAAAGATTAAAGAATTATTATATTCTATGACTTCCAATCCAGTAAAGGGGGTCTTTTTTGGTGCTATATCTACAACTATATTACAATCTAGCACAGCAGCTTCTGTTATTGTTGCTAGTCTGGCGGATGCTGGAGTAATAAATTTTTATCATTCTATCGGAATTATATTTGGCGTAAATATTGGTACAACAATAACATCACAATTGATTGCTTTTAATATTATGTCTATTTCTCCGTACATAATTATTTTGGGTGTCTTACTTTATTTTTGGGGTAGGGGTTATAAAAAATATGCAAAATCTATAATATATTTTGGTTTATTGTTTTACTCGATTTATTTAATATCCATTTTTGCTTTAAAGATAGATAATAATGTTATTGGATATATATTATCTTTTAATCAAAATATTTTATTTATTATATTAATAGGTATAGTTTCTAGTGTAATATTGCAGTCTAGCTCTGTTGTGACGGGTCTTGTATTAGTTTTTGTTGGTAACGGAACAATAAGTATTATTCAAGCCGTTGGTTTAATCCTAGGAGCAAATATTGGTACGACATCAACAGTATTGATAGCATCAACTGCTATGGGGAAGGATGGAAAAAAAGTTGCACTTACACATCTTTTATTTAACTTTGTTGGTGTGATTATTTTTTTACCAGTATTAAAATATTTTATAATATTTGTTGAATGGATTGGTGGTGATGTTGTTCATAAAGTTGCTAATATACATTTATTATTTAATTTATTTTGTGTTTTTATATTTTTATTGATGATTAGGCCATTTTCTATATTAATAAACAAAATTATTAAGTAGTATTTAACTTTAAAATGGGAAAATTAAACCAAGTTAGATTTTTTTTGAAAGATAAAAAATTATAAACTATATTTATTTTAATTTAATTTTTTCCCAACAAAAAATCCATCTTGCGATGGATAATCTGTAGATTTAAAAGGGTATATTAACATCTTACGATACTAAACGAAACTATAACTCACGAAACAATCTCTTCCCCTAATGAATCTACTTATAATTATATATTAATCTATAAATATAGCAAGTAAAAGTTATCCACTTTTAATGATGTTAATTAATAAGCTTTTTTGCCAAAATAAACAAAATACTTTTATTATGCTAATATGATTTCTATGTCAGAAATATTTTTTGATGCATTATTAGATTCTATAAAACTAGTTCCTTTTTTACTTTTTATTTATATAGCTATAGAAATTATAGAATATAAATTTAGTGACAAAATAAGGAGTGGAGTAGAAAAGGCGGGGAAAGCTGGTCCATTTTTTGGATCATTGGCTGGCATATTTCCACAGTGTGGTTTTTCTGTTGTTACTACAGCTTTGTATTCTCAGAGGTTGGTTACCATAGGGACACTTCTTGCTGTATACCTTTCTACTTCAGATGAGGCTATACCTGTAATACTTTCTCATCCAGAAACTACTGGTTTAATATTTCCTTTGATACTTACAAAAGTTTTTATTGCGATCGTTGTCGGATATTCTATAGATTTAATTTTTAAGAAAAGTAATCTTTCTACTTTGAAGCATATTGATGCTTATAATTATGGAGAAGATGAAAAAGGACATCATCATGAAGTAGTAGTAGATGAACACGCATGTTGTGGACATAATCTTAGTCGATCATCAAAAACTTTTAATATTAGAGAAATATTTTTTCACCCACTCAAACATACATTAAAAATATTTGTATTTATTTTTATAATTACTCTTTTTATTAATTTCTTATTTTTCAAAATTGGAGATGTTGTTATAGGTAGTTTTTTAAATAATTTTGTATTTTTACAACCATTTATAACTGGACTTGTTGGCCTTATACCAAACTGTGCATCTTCTGTGGCCCTTACAGAACTCTATTTAAAAGGAGTTATAACTTATGGTTCACTTATTTCTGGTCTTTGTGCTAGTGGGGGGCTTGGAATATTGATACTTTTTAGAGAGGAAAAAAATAAAAAGGAAGTATTTAAGATAATCGGCTTGCTTTTTGGTATAAGTGTTTTTGTTGGTTTAATTATTCAATATTTTATATAATATAAGTATGAAAATAATAAATGGTTTTAAACAATTTATCCTAAGGGGTAATGTAGTTGA
>JBAYAG010000040.1:0-5857 GCA_041669885.1 Minisyncoccota bacterium
AGCATCATTAAAAAGTTCTGGGAGTGTATAACCAAGAACAAGTATAGGAGTCTTTATTCCTTCTCTTCTTAAAGCTAAACCTTCTACTATAGAATCAACTCCCAAAAAATCTACACCATTTTTTACAATTTCTTTAGAAAAATCTATCAAACTGTGTCCATAAGCATTAGACTTCACCACAGCAAGAAGTTTAGTATTTTTAGGTATAAGAGATCTAAAAACACTATAATTGTGTTTAATAGCCTTTTTGTCTATTTCTATCCAAGTCCTTAAACCCTTTCTAAGCTTTTTATCCATATTACCAATATACAATACATTAGACATAAAAAAAAGAACCGATTAACTCATAAAGTATACCCGCTCTTTTTTTATTTAATTTAAATAATTATCTAATTAGACTAATTTCGTAATAATAATATTTGTAAATTTATTATTCATATCTTAAAGCCTGTATTGGATTCAAGCTAGCAGCACGTCTCGCTGGATAATATCCAAAAACAATTCCAATAAATGCCGAAACTCCAAAGACAAGAAATATTGAAGGAATAGAAATTGTAGTTTGAATAATACCAGACAAATTTAATAGATATACAGTATACAAAAAGTACATACTCTTAAACAAAAAGATTGAATAAAAGATGCACAAGTATAGATAAGATAAGACCAAAAATCCAAAAATATTTTTTGATTTCAGTAAAAATAAAAATAATTAAAACAGTAACTATATGTATCGGTATTGTTGTAACAAACCTCAATAAAAATATATGATAATTTTCTGTCCCCAAAAAATTAATCAAATAAAACATATTTTCCGAAAGACCAAATAATAAACCAAACACCACAGCTCCTTCAAGACGTATTTTCCAACTAGGATTTCTTAAAATTATAAACAAAATAACTAAAACCTTACCTATTTCCTCAATAATCTCTGATTGTCCAGTAAAATTTATTATAAAAATCAAAACAATAGGCAAAACAAGACCTGTTATAAAAACAGATACTCTATATATTCCAATGTCTATATCTTTCTTAATATTATTAGTTAATCTTTTTAACATAAATTCCACTTATCCATCCAGTTTCAGTACCAGAAAAATTAATTAAATACCAATTATTTCTTTCTTTTAGATATATATATTCTTCTCCTGTATAAATTTTACCTAAAATGTCTGCTTCAATCTCATATTTATTTTATTATCTCGATGAAATCATTGTTAACAATCAAAACCTCTCCATCACTTAAAGTCTTGAATGGTACTTTATTATGAATATAAAAATCCATCTCCTTTTTTGCTTCTTCTGATTCATTATGTTCAGATTCATAATGAGTTACAATGTTAAAATCAATTATCCCCAAGCCAGCCCACTCAATTTCTCCAGTATATCCTTCTACAGAAATATTTGGATCATCAGTTATATCAATACCGTGTAAGTCTTTATGGAGAACAGCACATCCAGCACTAAAACCAGCATAAACAATAACATCCTCTTTTAAAAGACGTGTTATGATTTCATCAAAGCCACTCTGTTTCATTGCCCTTCTAAGCAAGAAAGTGTTTCCGCCATTAACCCAAACAAGATTTTTAGTCCTTAAATATTTCTCAAGATCCTCCGCTTTCTTTCCAAACCACATCCTCAAATCCAACTCTTCTACATCGTATCCTAATTCACGAAGTATTTGAATTTCACTTACCAAGAATTTACCCCTAGATTCTGGCTTATAGTCTAAAGCATTGACAATAAAGACTGCCTGTCCACCTTTGCCAGTTAGCTCAACTAGCTTGTTGGGGTTATTTCCTATTCTAAATGATGATAAATACAGTCTCATAATTATTAACTCTACTTCAAAGATTCAAGGTTTAATTCTGAAGTCGCAATAGAATCATGTTCAGATGATCTTTTACTTATAAGGAGGCACACAATTAGACCTATCAAGACAGTCAAAATACTTCCAGCAACGCTAATGTGAGGATTCCCAATAAAACTACCAACAGCCATAAGTGGTGCTCCAAAAATCATAGACAACAGAACACCCCAAAATACTGCTCTACTTTTTAATTTTGACCAGAAGACAGTAAGAATGGTTGGAACAAGAGTTGCGGCGCGCAGGGTAGCATAAAAAAGGAACAAATGAAGAATCTTAAGATTTGGAATAAGTGCGACCCCAAGACCAAGCAGGGCCATAGCAATCATTGAAATTCTAGCGATCCTCATTTTATTTGGATTTGTGTCGTTTCCTGTTTCAACTAACTCACGACTTGGTTTAAATATATCTACTACAGTAAGAGATGATACTGCACAAAGTATAGAGTCGAGAGTTGAACACAATCCGGCCAACAACATCATAACAAAAGCAACTAACATAAAATTTGGTAATAACATCGACACAGTAAGCGGACCAACCATTTGAGCGCTACTAATTACCCACCCAGCAGTAACCGTCTTCCCTGCAGCAACAAATCCGAGTAAGGATAAGCTTAAAGGTACCAAAGCAAACAAAAAAGCTGCCAAGGAAAATGTTTTTATTACGTCCTTATCTGATTTTAATGAATATGCCCTCTGCCAATGCATTTGATCACCAATTGGTCCCGAAAGTAATCCTATAACTGTAGGTATACCAAATGAATAAAACACCCACGGATCAAAAATGTTGCCAAATTTACCGGAGAACCCAGCTAGACCAGCAGAAATAATTTCAAAACCACCAGCTTTTGTTATAACCCAAGGAATAGTAACCAATAAAACAATAAATATCAGGCCCATTTGAACATAGTCTGTAGCAACAGAAGCTCGTAAACCTCCAATTATCGCATAAATTAAGACAATTAATACAAGAACAATAGCAACAGCTAAAAAGGGTAAGCCAGATAGAGTTTTTATCAGTGTTGCCCCAGCTAGAATCTGAACAGCGAACGAACAAATCTGTAGAATAAGAAACTGAATCATGTATAAAACGTGAACTCCTTTTCCGTGACGCATTTTTATAAATTGAGGAAAAGTATACCCCTTCGGTAAAATCTTTCTGACCTTAAGAGCAAACGGCGCAAAAACAAGTAAGGCCAGAAAATTTGGAAAGATAAACCAAAAAGCACCCGATAATCCTTGTTCAAACGATTTTTGAGCTGCGACAAACAATGCCGGTGCCCAAAATCCAGGCGGCAGCTATGGACATGGCACCAACAAATATACCGACACCACGATCGGCCAGTAGAAATTCAGAGGTATCTTTCCTTCTCTTTCGACTGACAAAAAAGGTTACAGCAATCATTAATAAACCATATACTACCAATAACAATATACCCTGCCCTTGAGTTATTATATTTTGCATATTTTTATGCAAATAATAATACATTATTTTTAATTCTTGTAAAGCAAAAATTTAATTCTAACGTCCCAATCTATGTCAAAAAATAACCTTGTTTTGCAAGGTTAAAATTTTTGTGCGCAGGGTAGGATTTGAACCTACGTAGCCCGAAGGCGTTTGATTTACAGTCAAATGCAATTGACCACTCTGCCACCTGCGCATATTTCTGACTTATAGAGTGTATCAGATTTTTTATTTCTATCAAGAGGAATTCTGGATTCCCGCCTATATGAAAATAACAAAAAAAACGAGGAGACACCTTTTTGTAGATTCAAGGTCTCACCTCGTTTTTTTGCCAAGGCCTCCCCTTGGCAGGTTTTTAAATTTATTCTTCTACACTAATGATATCTTTAATAAGAATTCCGCTCTTCTTCCCTTTCTTTACATCAAAAGTAAATTCCTTGCCCGAATCTGCTACAGAGGCTGGGTTATTTTTAATTCCAATCACGATTGTTCCACCACTTATTATTCCCTGAGATATCATAAGCGAAGCTATTGGATTTAAAATTTTTGTCTGAATAAGTCTTCTTAGTGGTCTCGCACCGTATTGAGGATTATATCCTTCCTTAGATAAATATTCTAAAACACCATCCTTAATATCCATTGTAATACCTTTTGATAATAATCTATCTTTCACCTGTGTTATTTGTATATCAACAATCTTTCTTATTGCTTCGGGACTTAAAATATCAAATATCACTATATCATCAAGTCGGTTTATAAATTCTGGTCTAAAGAAATCTTTTAAGCTCACCATAACTTTTTCTTTTACTAAATTGTATTCATCTTTTTTATCATCTGAAGTAGAAAAACCAATCTGTTCCATTTTATCAATAAATTGAGCACCAATATTTGAAGTCATTATTATGATAGTATTTTTGAAGTTAACAACTCTACCTTTTGAGTCAGTGAGTCTTCCACCATCAAGAACCTGCAAAAGTAAATTAAATACTTCTGGATGTGCTTTTTCTATCTCATCAAAAAGAACCACAGAATATGGTCTGTGCCTTACAATTTCAGTAAGCGAACCACCTTCTTCATAACCAACATATCCTGGAGGCGGACCAATAAGTTTTGAGGTAGCATGTTTTTCCATAAACTCAGACATATCTACTCTTATTAAGGCCTTTTCATCATCAAATAAAAATTCTGCGAGAGCTTTTGTAAGTTCTGTTTTACCAACACCTGTTGGACCAAGAAAAATAAATGAACCAATAGGTCTATTTGGATCAGCAATACCAGCACGAGATCTTTTTATTGTTTCTGAAATTTTCTTTACAGCTTCATCCTGACCAATAATCTTACTCTTGAGTTCATCTTCCATTCTCATAAGTTTATTGATTTCACTTTCAAGCATTCTAGAAACTGGAATTCCCGTCCATTTTGAAACAACAAAAGCGATATCTTCTTCTGTAATTTCTTCTTTCAAAACTCTTCTGTTTAATTGGAGTTTTTTAAGTTTTTTTGTTTTCGATTCAAGTTCTTTTTCAGCTTGCGGAATCTTTCCATATCTTATCTCTGCTGCTTTTGAAAGATCAGCTTGCATCTCAGCATTTTCTGCTTCTATTCTCAAAAGTTCAAGTTCTTTTTTCAAACCTTTAATACCAGTAAGAATTTCTTTTTCTGTAGTCCAGCGTAATTCAAGATCTGAAGTTTTTTCTTTCAAATCTGCAATTTCTTTCTCTATATTGTCTATTCTTTTTTTTGTTTCTTTTTTTCGCTCTCCATCTACTTCTTTTTTAAGAGCCTCTTTTTCTATTTCAAGTCTCATTATTTTTCTCCTTGTCTCTTCGAGAGCTGGTGGCATATTTTCAAGAGATATTTTTAACATAGATGCAGACTCATCTATAAGGTCTACCGCCTTATCTGGTAAAAATCTGTCTGTGATATACCTACTACTTAAGTTTACCGCAGCAAGTATTGCATCATCTGTAATTCTTACACCATGATAAAGTTCATACTTTTCTTTAAGACCACGAAGTATTGCAACAGCATCTTCTATAGAAGGTTCATTTATCAAAACAGATTGGAAACGTCTTGTAAGAGCTGGATCTTTCTCTATTTTTTGATATTCCTTTAAAGTTGTAGCACCGATTGTTTTAAGCTCTCCTCTTGATAGAGCGGGTTTCAACATATTTGAAGCATCAAGAGAACCTTCTGCAGAACCAGCTCCAACGATAGTGTGAATTTCATCAATAAAGAGAATTATTTTACCTTCTGATTTCTCTATTTCTTTTATAATATTTTTTAATCTTTCCTCAAATTCACCTCTGTATTTTGTACCAGCAACAAGAAGTCCCATATCAAGAGATACTAATTCTTTATCTTTTAAAGATTCTGGAACATCACCGTTTGCAATCCTTATTGCAAGCCCTTCCACTATTGCGGTCTTACCAACACCGGCTTCACCTATAAGAATAGGATTATTTTTTGTTCTTCTAGAAAGAATTTGAATAATTCTTGAGATTTCATTATCTCTACCGATAACTGGAT
>JBAYAG010000041.1:0-5699 GCA_041669885.1 Minisyncoccota bacterium
AAAAATTTTAAATTCTCTTTTTGTTTCTTTTTTATCTTGGTCTGTATTTTCTATTTCTTCTTTTTTAATCTTCATATCAACTATTTCTTGTGTAGATGTTGTTAGAGATCGAAATTTAAGTGGTGCTATTTCAATTATTTCTCCATTTTTATATCTCCAAATAGTTTCAGCTCTCAAAAGTAAATCACCAAAGATTATTTTAGCTTTTGTTTTTTGTGCAAAAGTCTCAGCAAAATTCCTAATATCTATGTAAGGTCGTACTTGTGTTTTATATGATCTAGAATTTTCTTTATCAAGTATTATTGTGCTGATTTGTCTTTTGGGTATAGCAAGAAAACCACCAGTTGCTACTATGAGTAGGGGGTGTTTTTCTTCTAGAATTTTGTTTATACTTTCTATGATTTCTTTTTTACTCATAGAACTGTGTAATATAAAAGTATAAGGTTCTATTCCTTTTTGTAATTTCTCTGTAGCTTTTTTGATATCTTGTATTGTAGCTAAACAGAAAAAGACTGAATATCCTTTTGCGAACTCTTCTCTGATAATACTTTTATAGTGAGTATATCTATCATCATCATTTGACTGAATGGCAAATTTTTCTGCGTTTATCGGGTTTGGATTAGCTAGCTCGTCTCCTTGGGGTATTTTTAATTCTTCAGCATTTTCAAAAAGTATTTTAGGAACAATTGAGCTTAGTACAGCACCATTTGATCCTATATAGTATTCTGATGTTTTATTACAAGCTTCTATAAATTCTTTATTTAATAGATTAAACGATTTTATTTTTTCAACTTTTTTTAGGGCGAAAGGGGAGTTCTTGATTTCTGATTTCATATCTTCAACTTCTTTTGCAGAAATTACAAGTGCGGGAATAACTCTTTTCCTAAGTGGAACTTTTATTATTGAACCAACAGAAATATCACTTCCAGTAAAATATGAAAGAGTCTCACTCGTTATTCCTCTAGATATAGGTACTACTTCTAAAACTCGCATTACGTATTAATAATGACAGAAATAAGGCTTTTTTTCAAGGCACTTTTCCTTTGTCATTCCCGCGTAGTTGAAATTTGGGATGGGACCAAAATGAAAGATCTTTTTATATATTTTAAGAACAAAGTGAATTAAAATATCAAAAAGGTTTACTGTTCCTGTAAGGAAGGTAATCCAGTATTAATTAAATACATATATGGAAATTGTCTATTAGTTTGCGTCGCGTTTCAAAGGACATTACGCGACATGATCTTGCAAGATCATGGATTCCTGTTTGCACGGGAATGACACAAATATACTATTACAAAAATTTCAGGGGGGGGTAAAATTAGAGTATTATTAATTAATAAAAATTTTATGGAAAAAATATCACAAAATCAAATAGATGTTCCAATGTCAGGTGTAGAAAATGTTGAAGCATTAAAACTAGAATGGGGGCCAGAGTTAGGAAAAATGAATTGGAATGATGCACAAGTAAAGATTAAAGAATTAAATTCGAAATTAGCAGAAGGAGAAAAACCCTGGAGATTACCAACAAGAAAGGAATTAATTGCTGCATTAGAAAAAATAGATTCAACTTCAACTGGTTTTACAAAGGGCATGTTCTATTGGCCTAGTGCTGAGGTTGATGGTGACGTCGCTTACTTTGGTTACGGTAGCGGCGGTAACGTGCATTACAACGATGACTATGTAATTAATGAACACTTGGTTCGTTGTGTTCGCTAGTATTTCTGGAATTCTTTAATTATTTTTTTATTTTTATAACTTACCGAGGTTCGACCTTGGAGTAAAAATAGCTTATAAACCAACCACTTTTAAGTGGTTGGTTTTGTTACTAAAAGAATGAATTTTCGTTTAAAGGAATGATAATACAAATACAACCTGGATTGCTTCTGGAATACCTCGCAAAGACGTGAGGAAAAGGATTTGTATTTGTATTTTCACCAGCGAGCGAAGCAGAGTGTTTTGAAAGCCTTACGGAGCGAAATTTTTAGCAAAAAATTTCGTGAGTAGAGAATAAATTTTTTGACGAAAAAATTTATATCGTGCTTTCTAAATGCTCTGCGAGAGAACCTTTATTTTTCCCCCTATAGAATTCAATCTTTTCGCTATTTCTTCATAACCTCTGTTTATACTGTAAACATTTCTTAATGTTGATTTTCCTTTAGCCCCAAGCATTGCAATAAGTATTATCGCAGCAGGGCGAAGTGCAGGAGGACAGATTATTTCTGTAGGTTTGAGTATCGTTTTTCCATTTACATAAAAACGGTGCGGGTCAGCAAGTATAGTATCTGCACCAAGCTTATCGAGTTCTTTATAATGAATTGCCCTCTTTTCATATACCCAGTCGTGAATCATTGTTTGTCCTTCTGCTTGTGTAGCTATGACTGCAAAGAAAGGTAGGTTGTCTATGTTTAATCCTGGATAAGGTCTTGATTCTATTTTATCTTCTAAGGCCGTAAGTTTTGAAGGGAAGGTTTGTATATCTACCAAGTTTGTCCTTCCATTTAGAGCTTTATATTTTTTTAGAATTTTATATTTGAAACCCATTTTCTTGAGTTTAAGTAATTCTATTTCAAGAAAATCTATAGGACATCTTTCTATTTTTATTCCAGAGTTTGTAACGGCAGACACTGCAATAAAAAACATTGTATCTATTGGATCTTCAGCAAGATAATAAGAAATATTTTTATTAATTTCTTTTACCCCGTGTATTGTAAGTGTTGTTGATCCTATACCTTCTATTTTTACTCCCAAATCTTCAAGAAAGAAACATAAGTCTTGAACCTGATAGTTCGCAGAAGCAAACTTTATAACTGTTTTTCCTGGTATAAGAGCTGCTGCCATAATCGCATTTTCTGTAACAGTATCTCCAGATTCATATAAAGCAAACTCAGCAGGTTTTAAACCATCGTTTGATATTTCATAACTTCTTGATTTTGTTTCTATTTTTAAACCAAAATTTTCTAAAGCAAAAAAGTGTGGGGTAACTGTTCTTGCTCCAAGTTTACAACCACCAGATTGTGGAAGTGAGAATTTTTTGAAGAAGTGTACTAATGGTCCAATAAGCATTATTATACTTCTGGTTTTTTCTGCGGATTCTTTGTTTATTTTTTTGAGGTCTATTTTTTTTGTTTCTATTTCTAGATCATTTTCATTCCATTTTATAGAGACTCCAATACTTTCTAGAACTTCAATCATTCTGTAAACCTCTTCAATTTTTGGAACATTTTTAAGTGTGGTTTTACCTTTGTTCATAAGAGAAGCGGGGATTATACCCATAGCACCATTTTTTGAAGTTTTGGTTACGATAGTTCCAGAAAGTTTATTTCCTCCTTCTATTTCAAAATTCATAGCACCTTTTGAAACAGTGACTATTTCACTACCAAGAGCTTCACTTATTTTCTCTATCATTTCAGTTGTAAGATTTTGTTCACCATTTTCAATACGGGCTATAGCACTTTGTGTGGTGTCCATTTTTTCTGCAAATTCTGATTGGGTTAAACCATTTTTTTCTCTAAGTTCTGTTATTAATTTTCCTATTTGTGTTAGTTTGTCCATAATATTTTTATTAAATTTTAAGTTTTAATATTATAGCACATATGCTATATTATTTACCAGTTTAATGAAAATTTCATTAAAAAACTCAAATTTGCAAATCTTTTAAAAAGATATAATATAAGCATATTAGTTATATTTTACGCATGTCTATATTTACTAGAAAAATAGGAATAGATTTAGGAACAGCGAATACTTTGGTGTTTGTGCCTGGCAAGGGTGTGGTTCTTTTTGAACCTTCTGTTGTTGCTATTTCTGAACAAGACAACAAAATCTTGGCTGTTGGTAATGAAGCAAAAGATATGATAGGAAAGACTCCTGATAGTATTGTGGCTTCTCGCCCTATGAAAGACGGTGTGATTGCAGACTACCGTGTTACAGAAGCGATGCTTAGATATTTTATAGACAAAGCTCTTGGTAAGTGGAATATTTTCAAACCAGAAGTTATGGTGTCTGTCCCTGCTGGTGTTACCTCTACAGAGAGAAGAGCTGTTGTGGAAGCTGCTATTCGTGCTGGTGCAAAAAATGCTTATGTTGTGAAAGAACCGATTCTTGCTGCTATTGGTGCTGGTATTCCTATTTATGAACCAATGGGACATATGGTTGTAGACATCGGTGGTGGAACTACAGATGTCGCTGTTATTTCTCTTGGTGGTATTGTTTCTTCAACTTCTGTAAAATGTGCAGGTAATAAAATAGATGCTGCTATTGCTGACTATATAAAGAAAACTTTTAATCTTGCTATTGGAGATAAAACTGCAGAAGATATAAAAGTAAAAGTTGGCAGTGCTGTCCCTCTTGAAGAAGAACTTTCTCTTACGATTAAAGGTAGAGACTTTTTGACAGGACTTCCTCGTTCAACAGAAATAAAAACAAATGAAATTGTAAAAGCTGTAGCAAAAGAATTGAAGGATATGATTAAGGCTATTAAGGATGTTTTACAGGAGACTCCTCCTGAGCTCGCTGCAGATATTATTGATAAGGGAATTATTATGACTGGTGGTTCATCACAGCTTAGAAATCTCCCTGAACTTGTTTTTAGAAGAACTGGTGTGAAGGCGGTTATGGCGAAAGATTCGCTTTACTGTGTTGCAAAGGGGACAGGTATTGCACTAGAGCATTTGGAGACTTATAAGAAAAGTATTATCTCTAAGAGATAAAGATTCACTCTGATTATCTTTTTAAAAACACGATAGAAATTTTTCCGTCAAAAAATTTTTTCTCTACTCAGGTAATTTTTTGCTAAAAATTACCTTTCGTAAGGTTTTTAAAAAGACAATATTCGTTTATTTAGTTGGAAACAAAGAGCGACCTTGTAAAACAAAATCGCTTTTTTTATTATTTCTAGTATTATTATATTGTGAAAAGTAATTTAAATATTGATAAAGATTTTTTACATCACGCTTATTGTATAGAAGGCGATTCTTCTTGTATTTTATCTAAATTAGAAAACTTTTTAATAAATGAATTGAAATTTTCTATACATGAGAATCAGGATTTTTGGTATGGTGAATATGATACTTTAGATATTGAAGATAGTAGAAAAATAAAAGATTTACATCAAAACAGACCTGTTGTATCTGATAAAAAAATTTTTGTTATAAGTACGAATTTTATTACTGAGAAAGCTCAAAACTCCATGCTGAAGCTTTTTGAAGAGCCTTCTGGAGATACACATTTTTTTTTAATTATACCTACAGTAGAAAATATTATACCTACACTTAGATCAAGAATGATAATTATTGAACATGGTGAAAAAGGTGGTTCAATAATAAATGTAAAGAATTTTCTGAAGGCTTCAGTGGGAGAAAGAATTGAGATGATAAAGAAACTCATGACTAGTGTCTCAGACGAAGAAAAAAGCAAAATGGAAGTTGTAAAATTTATAAATTCTATCGAAGTGGAGCTAAAAAAGAAAATTGATTTTTCAAAAGGGAATAAAAAGTATATGTCTCTTTTTGAGAATTTAGAAAAAGTAAGACAATATGTCGGGGAACAGTCACCGTCTTTGAAGATACTTTTGGAACATTTGGCATTAACGATACAAAGTTTATAGTTTTTTGGTTTAAGTTTTTAATTAAGTGTGTTTTTTGTATTGTTATTACGAGGAGGTAATCCGACGTCGTAATTCAGGTTAGTATATATTTAAA
>JBAYAG010000042.1:0-5657 GCA_041669885.1 Minisyncoccota bacterium
ACCATTTTTTTGTTATATTCTGGAATTTTTGAGTTTAAAGCTCCAAATATAAAGACGTATAGTGGTTGGATGCCAATACTTATAGCGACCGCAGCACTAGTTGATAGTGTTAACCCATGTGCTTTTTCTGTATTATTTTTGACCATAGCTTTTCTTTTTGGAATGAATAAAACTAGACAAAGCATATTGAAAGCTGGATTTTTGTATATATTTGGTATTTTTCTAACTTACGTTTTAATAGGACTTGGATTATTAAAAGTTCTTAGTTTTTTTAATGTTCCCAACCTTATGTCTAAAGTTGGTGCTAGTGCAATAATTTTATTTGGTATTATTGGTCTTATAAATGAATTTTTTCCCAAATTTCCAATTAAATTAAAAATACCGAGTCTTGCTTATGGAAAGATCGCTATCTTTATTGAGAAAGCTACTTTACCCGCTGCTTTTGGTCTAGGTTTTCTTGTGGGTCTTTTTGAATTTCCTTGTACTGGAGGTCCGTATCTTTTTGTGCTTGGACTTTTGCATGATCAAAATAATTTTTTTACAGGTTTAATATATTTGTTATTTTATAACTTAATTTTTGTTTCACCACTTTTGATTATTTTGCTTATATCAACAAATAAGAAAGTTTTAAATAGTGTAGATGCTATAAGAAGAGCAGAAACCAAGCAGGCAAGGATATGGATTGCTCTTACAATGATACTTTTGGGAGCTTTAATTTTTATGATACAATAGAACAAGTTTAAGTTTAAAATTATTAGGTTTAAGTAAGAATATAAAAAATGGATATTAAAGATTTAAATTACGAAGAAGTTGTAAAAAAAATAGAAGAAATGAAAAAAGGTAAGAATTTTGACCTCTCTACAGAAGAAGATATGGCTATTGCTGTTATGAATCTCATAAGTCTTGAAGAACATTTTTTCTTTACAGGTGCTAAAACAGATAAAACAGAATATTTTGATCTTCTTACAGAAGTTCGTTCTACAAGGACAAAGCTTTTGGCAAAGATGATAGATAAAACAGAAGGTGAAACTTGGTGTATTTCTAAACATTTATTAGCTACTTGTATGCGACTTTTTGAGGTTGGTACAAAACTACAAGCTGAAGGTAAAAAAGAAGAAGCAAGAGATGTTTTTGAAGAAGCTTATAAAATGTTTACGATGTTTTTTGCTTTAAGATTAAAGATTGTGAAAGTTTGTCAAATTAGGGAGATGGCTAATGAAGAAAAACCTTGGACACTGAAAGATATTGTAGGAAAGATGGTTGACTGTTGTAAAGAATAAAGATGTTATAGATGTCTGGAATGTTATAAATGTTTTAGTTGTTATTAATACAAAATATTATTAAATGGATGAAGAAAATAAAATTATTTTGGCAGTTACTGTTGTTGTAATTATAGGGATAATTGCTTTTATTTTTGCAAAAAATACAGATAATATAGTTTTAAATAAATATGATGAATTTGCGAAATGTATCACCGAAAAAGGAGCCGTGATGTATGGTGCAGAATCTTGTTCTCATTGTAAAGCTCAAAAGGCTGTTTTGGGAGATTCTTTTAAATATATAAATTATATTGAATGTCCAGATAATATTAATTTTTGTTTAGAAAGAGGAATAGAAGGTTATCCAACATGGCTTATAGGGGCGAGTACAAAAATAGAAGGTTTTGATAAAAACACAACAATGCAAGAGATATCAGATGCAACAAGCTGTCCTCTTCCGAAGTAATAATAAAATGAAGAAAATATTTTTTTTAATAATATTAATTATCTTTTTAGCTATTTCTGCCTTAGTATTTGATTGGGGTAGGAAATATGATTCTATTAATTTAAAAGATGATTCTTTAATTATTATTGATTATCCTAAGGAAGGACATAAGATTAACAGTCCTTTAAAAATATATGGTAAGGCAAGAGGTTCTTGGTTTTTTGAGGGATCTTTTTTAATAGAATTGGTTGATGTAGATAGAAACATTATATCTAGAAGTATTGCTACCTCCACGGAAGATTGGATGACAGAAGATTTTATTGATTTTACTTCAGAAAT
Organism: Minisyncoccota bacterium; assembly: GCA_041669885.1. Taxonomy (GTDB): domain Bacteria; phylum Patescibacteriota; class Minisyncoccia; order Phycocordibacterales; family GWA1-40-21; genus Bog-1340. The sequence continues at coordinate 2,044 of JBAYAG010000042.1, forward strand.
GTATTTTGATAAACCGACAAGTACTATGAATGCAGTTCTAATTTTTAAAAAAGATAACCCATCAGGTGATTCAAAATTTGATCAAAGTGTTTTAATACCAGTTACTTTTAAATAATTATGAAAAATAAAAAAGACAACAATACTTCTTGGGGCAACGTTGCTAAATGGTATGACGGACTCATAGAAGACTCTGAAAACTATCAAAAAGATTTGATTTTACCAAATCTGATCAGACTGATGAATATTAATAAAGATGATAATATTTTAGATGTTGCTTGTGGACAAGGTTTTTTTGTTAGAGAGTTTTCTAAGATTTCAAAGAATGTTATCGGAGTTGATATTTCTAAAGAGCTCATTATTATGGCAAAAGAACATTCTATTAATAATGAAAAATATTTAGTTTCTCCATCACATAATCTATCTTTTTTTGAAAGTGATTCTATAGATAAGATAAGTATAATATTAGCCATACAAAACATTGAGAAAGTTTCTGAAACATTAAGAGAGTGTAAAAGAGTTTTAAAAGATAATGGTAAATTATATATAGTTTTAAACCATCCAACTTTTCGTATACCAAAGAAAAGTGATTGGGGATATGACCCTCATAAGGGAATTCAATTTAGGAAAATTGAACAATATTTTTCTGAAATAATGGTTAAGATAGATATGAACCCAGGTGAAAAAGACTATAAGAGTAAAAAATACACATTTTCATTTCATCGATCTCTCCAATATTATTTTAAGATATTTAATAAAAGTGGTTTTAAGGTTGTAGATTTAGAAGAGTGGTGCTCTAACAAACTTAGTCAAAAAGGTCCTAGAAAGATTTCAGAAGATAAAGCCAGAAAAGAGATACCAATGTTTATGTTTATTGAATTAATAAAAAGTAATTAAACTTCACAATGAAAATACTTAAAAATATTAGAATATCAACTTTATTTGTGTTATATGTAGTAGGTTTTATGTTTGCTCTTAGGTCTGCTTTACCTTCTTATATAAACTCAACTTTTTTGAGTGGTATAAGCAGTGAGAAAGCTGTCGGTATAATATATACTTTATGTTCTATCTTAACCTTATTTATTTTTGTTTTTATTTTATCAAAATTATTAAATAAAATAGGTAATTATAAAACAATTCTTTTCTTTTTATTTATAAATATAATTTCATTATTTGGTCTATCTGTTTTAAAAGATAATTTTCTACTCATTTTGTGTTTTATTGTGAGTTATTCTGCCACGACGATATCTGCTTTTTGTTTAGACATTTTTATTGAACATAATTCTACAGATGATAACACTGGAAAAATAAGAAGTTTTTATCTTACGAGTATAAATTTGGCGTGGCTTTTATCTCCTTGGTTAGCAAGTTTGATTGTAAATGGAGATGATTATTGGAAAGTATATATGACGGCTACTGTTATAATGATACCGATTTTTTTAATTATTTCTTATAATTTAAAAAATTTTAAGGATAAAGAGTATCAACATTTTAATCTTTTTAAGACTATTAAAGAAGTTTGGAAAAATAAAGATATTAAATGTATTCTTGCTTCAAATTTCTTATTACAATCTTTTTATGCTTGTATGGTTATATATACTCCAATATATTTAAATGAATATATTGGTTTGAGTTGGAAAACCATCGGTTTAATGTTTACTATAATGCTTTTGCCTTTTGTCTTTATACAAATACCTCTTGGAAAGATTGCAGATAAAAAATTTGGTGAAAAAGAATTATTAACTTTTGGTTTTATTGTAATGGCTATTTCTACAGGTCTCATAACGTATATAGGAGTAAAAACATTTTGGATATGGGCAATACTTTTGTTTTTAACAAGAATAGGTGCTGCTACAGTGGAAGTTATGACAGAAGTGTATTTTTTCAAAAATATAAGTGTAAAAGATGTGAATTTAATGAGTTTGTTTAGAATAATGGCACCACTTGCTTATATTATGGCACCTGTTTTAGCTACAATATTTTTATACTTTTTTGATTATGAATATATATTTTTAGCATTAGCTTTTGCTATGTTTTTTGGTATTAGATATAGTTTGGCAATAAAAGATACAAGGTAAAAAAGTTGTAGTTGTTGGACTTGTAATACTTGTTGTAGTTGTAAAATAAAAAGAGGGTTTTGCTTTGCAAAACCCTCTTTTTAATTATTGTATTTTACATTTATAACTTTCTATACTCCTATAACTACTGGTATAACCATAGGTTTTTTGGCTGTTTGTTGAAAAAGATATCTACTTACGTTATCTACTATTTGTTCTTTTATAAGATCAAAGTTTATAGGATTACCAACGGCACCTTCTTCAACTGTTTTTTTGATTATAAATCTGGTGTTTTTAAGTAAATCTTGTGATTCTCTTAAATATACAAAACCTCTAGAGATAATATCTGGTGATTTTCTAAGTTTACCTGTAGAAGTATCTATACTTGCAATTATTACAAACATTCCATCTTGAGCTAAAAGTTGTCTATCACGAATAACTACTTCTTGAACATCTCCGATAGAGAATCCGTCAACCATAACTATTCCCGACGGAGCTTTTTCTTTCAACACTTTTATTTTTGTCCCATTGTCTGTTATTTCTATTATACTTCCATTATCTGGAACAATGATATTTTCTTTTGCAGTACCTATTGTTTTTGAAAGTTCAGCATGTATTTTCAACATAAAGTGGTTTCCGTGTACTGGCATAAAAAATCTGTATGGTATTTGCCTGTGTATCCATTCGAGTTCACCCCTTTTACCATGACCTCCAGCATGAACATCAGAATCAAGATAAGTGATTATTTTTGAATCGTGTCTGTAAAGATTATCTTTAAGAGCAGTGACGGATCTTTCATTTCCAGGAATAACTGAAGAAGAAAGAATTATAGTATCAGAATTGTTTAATTTTATATATTTATGAGAATTATTTGACATTCTCATAAGTGCTGCAAATTCTTCACCTTGTGCTCCTGTAGCAAGCATCATAATCTTATTAGGAGGATAATTTTGAATATCTTCAACATTGATTATATGCTTTGTATCTGTAAGTTTTAAAAACTTTATGATTTCAACTATATTTTTCATGCTTCTACCTTCCATGACAATCTTTCTATTATATTTATTTGCCATATCGATAAAGCTTATGACTCTTTCTACTTGAGAAGCAAAAGTAGCAATAATAACTCTACCGGTAGATTCTTTAATAATATTATCTATATTATTAACAACTATACTTTCAGATATTGTCCATCCTTGTTTTTCTACACCAGTTGAATCCATCATGAGTAAAAGAACTTTTCTATCTTTGAAAAATTTATATTGTTCTATTTCTTTTTCTGATACAATTCCGTTTGTATTATTTACTCTAACATCTCCAGTGCCAACAATATCTCCTAGTGGAGTTTCTATTATTATTCCAGTGGAATCTGGTATAGAATGTGTTGTACCAAAGAATTTAATTTTTATATTTGATGATATAGGAATGAATTCTGTGTTTTTATCTACAACCTTAAGGTTAAGTTCTGGTAGATGAGGAAATTCAGTCATTCTTTTTTTAATAAGTAATGCACCGAATTCTCTTGTATATATTGGTGGGTTTCCTAAAGATTCCATTATA
>JBAYAG010000043.1:0-5636 GCA_041669885.1 Minisyncoccota bacterium
GAAAATTATATTCAGTTTTTTATACGAAAAATCAAAAACTCCTCGTTGCACTCGTCAAACAGTTTGATTTTTCTAAAAACTTCATTAATTTTCTAAATTTACTACATTAACTCGTTCAGAAAACATGTTCGCTCGCTAGTGAAAAAACAAAAGCCGTCGCGACTTCCAAGTTTCTCAAAATGGATTACCTCGCTCGCTAGTGGCAATGCAAATACAAAAATACTTTGAAATGGTTTGAAAAAGAAAAAACTCGCTCACTGGTGAAAAATACAAATACATAATTAAAAGGATTTTTGCGAAGCAAAAATCCTTTTAATTATTATTTCCATATAGACAAAAATCTAGGTTTTTAAATAAAATATAATATATTAACTATTTCTTTAATTCCATCCTAACCTTACTCAATTTTATGTCATCCTTAAACCTTACTTCCCCTTTTTCTAAATCATTAAAATCACCAAGTATTTTTTGCAACCTCTCTATATATGCAGCATTTATTTCATTGAGCATCTCTATATAGGATATTGAAATACCAGCAAGAACTTTACCTTTCTCATATTTTTCGTCACTATTTATGGAAGCTAATATTTCAGAGGCTAAAGTATCAGAATTCTTTCCCTTAACATCAATATCTACTTGTTTTATTTTTTTGTCTTTATTCATATTTTATATTTTATTAGATATTATAAAGGCCTTTATACTTACTTTCATAAGTGGTGGTGTTTTTTTATCATCAAGGATTTTTTTCAAAGATTCTTTAATTGTTTTTCTAATATCATCACTTTCTAAAGTACCTACTTTACCTACTTCCATAGTCCCTTTAATTGTCTTCGTTAGAGAAGAGAAAACATCCTTCCCTTTAGCATTATTAACAGTCAAAGATCTGACTATATTATAGGAAACAATATCTTTGGCTTTTTTGTTTATTTTTTCTTGTAATTCTTTAATTTCACCTTCATTTAAATATTCTATACCTTTAATAGAACTTTTTTCTATAGTTGATTCTAGATCATCTTGTGTTGCTTTTAATGTATCAAAATCAACATCTTCTGATTCTATTTCATCTTGTATTTTCTGTTTTATCTTATCCTTAGCAGTTTTTAATATTTCATCTAAAGATAAAATTTCTGTCGCCAACCGACTCTTAAGAGAAGAAAAAAACAATACCCCCTTTCTCTCTTCTTCCTCCAAATCAAAAATACTTTCAGATATATTTTGTTGATCTCTAAGAGTTTTTATATAAGTATCAACAGATTCATCATTATACTTTTCCATACCAGTAAGAGTAAGTATTTTTGACCTCGCACTCTCTCTTTCATTTTTCTGTTCCAAAGAATTAAAGTTTAAAACTGTTTTAACGGCATAAGGTAAGTCCCAAAAAACCATCTTTAATCCACCACCAATCTTTTTAAGAAGATTCTCAGAATTAATTAATTCCAAAGATTTACCAAAGTTATTTGATATTCTTTCAAACGCAGGTCCAAAGAAACGAGCTAGTCTAGGATTTTTAATCAATTCAAGCTCACATTCTTCTTTTGAAAGCATTTTACCGTCTTGCAATGTCATCTTCTTGCTCTCTATCTCCGACTTCAATGTTCGTATTGATTCTTCATTCTGTCTTAAAATATCGATAGCATGCGCATATTCTAAAATCATGTCTGGGTTAAGGTAAGAGTCTCTTTCTACATATAGATCTAAAGATTCAACAACTTCTTCATCTTCCAAGCCAGTTTGTTGTTTAAACTCATCTATAGCTAAAGATTTCAGTTTCAAATTAACTTTATCTTTTACTTTAAAAACTTCAAAAAGTTTTAAAATTTCCTCAGTATCTTTCATACTAAAATCCTCTTTAGGATTTGCTGAAATAAACTCTAAAAAACCATCAGTATCAAAAGCTTCTTTAAGTCTTTCAGCTATTTCTGGAGATGTTTCATTTTCAAAATCATCTGATTGTTCCACAATTTTAACTTGTTTAAAAGAAGGGGCATCACTTTTTTCTTCTTTTTGATTAATATTCTTTTTACCTATTTTTAACCTACTCTCAATTGCCATATCAAAATACTTTTTTGCAGTAACATCATCTAAAGCAAATTCTGCTTTTAGTCCATCAATACTGGGATGATCGGCATTCATTAAAAAATTTAAAGCTTCCTCTACCTTTTCTTCTGTATATTTTTCAATGTCATCCTGTCTTTTTTCTTGATTCATTTTTTTAGATATTAGTAAATAATATATATATTCTATATCAATATAAAACATAAATCAATTTACAAAATATTGCTAAAAAGAACTTTTTACGATAATATACCTTTTATACCTGCGCGCTTAGTTGAATCTGGGATGGGACCCAGATTCAAAGACGGAGCGCGACGGCGCGAGTCGGGGTCGCAGAATCTTTTAACAAAAAGATATCTGTGACCAGTTGGTAAAATAAAATGCGCGCTTAGCTCAGTTGGTAGAGCGGTCGACTTATACTCGATTGGTCGGGAGTTCGAATCTCTCAGCGCGCACAATAACAATAAACCATCTTTATTTAAGGTGGTTTATTGTTATTTGCCAAAGAGATGAGAAAGACGGAAGTAATTTTTCTAGCAAGAAAAATCACTGAGTCTGGGTAGCGGAAATTTTTGAATGACGATGAAAAAATTATCTGTGACCGAATCTCTCAGCGCGCACACTACAAACATAAAAGGATTTTCGCAAAGCAAAAATCCTTTTATGTTTGTATTTCCTTTTGTACTTTAAACTTTTCACTTTCAACTCGAGCACCAAAAATAAATTAAAAGTCGGCCCGTAACCGGGCCGACTTTTAATTTATTTTTGGTGCTCTATATCCTCCTTCTTCTTCGGCATTATTCCATTCGCTACAAGTATCTTCTCAAACTCTTCTCTCTCAATAGTTTCTGTCTCTATAAGTCTCTTTGCTATCGCATCAAGCGCGCCTTTATGTTCAGTGATTATTTTCTCTGCCCTCTTCATATTACTATTCATAATTTCTGAAACCTCAGCATCTATCTCTGCGTTTATTTTATCTGAATATTCTTTATCATTTACTCCTTTTCCAAAAAGAGCTCTTCCTCCCTCACCTTCAAGAGCAACAGGTCCCATTTTTTCAGACATTCCATATTTTGTAACCATATCTCTTGCAAGTGCAGTTGATACCTGAAGATCATTTGATGGACCAGTTGTAAGATCTTTAAAAACCATTTTTTCTACAACATATCCTCCAAGCGCCATTGCAATATCATCTAAGAATTCTTTTTTTGATTGCAGTCTTCTATCTTCAAAAGGCAAATGTAATGTATATCCAGCAGCCCTACCACGAGAAATTATTGAAATCTTATGTACAGGATCTGCATAAGGAAGCAATGATGCTACAAGTGCATGTCCAGCTTCGTGATATGCCGTAATCTCTTTTTCCTTTAAAGATAATATATGGCTCTTTCTCTCAGGACCCATCATAACTTTTTCTATTGAACGAATAAGATCAAACTGAGAAACCTTTTGTCTACTTTCACGAGCCGCAAGTATAGCCGCTTCATTCATAAGAGAATAAAGATCAGCGCCAGAAAATCCCGGTGTTCTTTCTGCAATCGTTCTCAAATTTACATCTTCAGCAAAAGGTTTAGATTTTGAATGAACTTTCAAAATGGCTTCTCTATCATTTCTATCTGGCAAATCTATAACAACCCTTCTATCAAACCTTCCAGGTCTCAAAAGCGCTGGATCAAGAACGTCTGGTCTATTTGTAGCAGCCATAACTATAACTTTTTCATTTGGTTCAAAACCATCCATTTCAACAAGTATTTGGTTTAGAGTCTGTTCTCTCTCATCATTTCCTCCACCCATACCAGTTCCTCTTGCCCTACCCACTGCATCTATTTCATCTATAAAAATAATCGCGGGTGCAGCTCTCTTTGCCATTTGGAAAAGGTCACGAACACGAGAAGCTCCAACACCCACAAACATTTCCACAAATTCTGAACCAGAAATAGAAAAAAAGGCGACTCCAGCTTCTCCAGCAACAGCTCTCGCAAGTAAAGTCTTTCCTGTACCCGGAGCACCCATAAGAAGAAGTCCTTTAGGAATCTTTGCTCCAATATCTAAGAATTTTTTAGGATTTTTCAAAAAATCTACAACTTCAGAAAGCTCTTCTTTTGCTTCCTTAGCACCAGCAACATCTGCAAAAGTTACTCTTTGTTTTTTATCATTTGGTAAAATAATTCTAGCTTTTGATTGTCCAAAAGATAGTGCCTGAACTCCAGCGCCTTTCATTTGTTTCGTAAGTATCCAAACAAAAAAACCTATCAAAACAATCGGAATAAGAAATGGGGCGAGATTAATAAACCAATAACTGAATCCTGTATCACTCAAAATTTCTATATTTATTTTTGCAAGTTTATCTTGAGGAACTTGGTAGTTTGATAAAGTCTGAGTAAGTGCAACCCCTTCTTCCTTTTTTGATTCCTTTATGAGTGGAGTAGTACTAGCCTCTATGCCTCCTGCTCCGAACGAAGTCGAGGAGGTTGAAAAATAAGTTATAGATAAACTGTCTCCTTTTACTTCAACCTTATCTACAATACCGAGAGTTATGTCCTGAGAAAGCTGAGAAAGAGAAATCTGTTCTTTCTTAGTATTTCCAGTAAGAAACATTGACCACAAAGTAGAAATTATTAAAATTATTAAAATCGCATTTAATATTTTACTAAACACCGACATTGGCCCGCCACCCAAACCAGGTATTTTTTTACCACCAGTTGGCTTTTTATTTAAATTTTGTTTATTTTTTAAATCCATAATATGTCTAATATAGCACTAATTCATCATTTTATAAATATATAAATATCTGTTAAGATAGTCACATGGCCAGTTTTGTAGAAAATAGAAAAGCATATTTTAATTATGAAATCCTTGAAAAAATCACGGCTGGTATTGAGCTACTTGGTTTTGAAGTCAAAGCAATAAAAGCTGGGCGAATAACTCTAGATGGGGCTTATGCAACTATTCGTGGAAATGAAGCTTTTCTTATAGGAGCTGGCATTACCCCCCTTCAACCTAAAAACACACCTCAAGATTATGACCCACGAAGAAATAGAAAACTCTTACTTACCAAAAAGGAGCTTAAAAGACTTGCTGGTACAGAAAATCAGAATGGTTTGACAATAATAGCCCTTTCGGTGTATAATATGGGACATAAGCTAAAAGTAGAGCTTGGTATCGCTCGGGGTAAGAAAAATAAGGATAAACGTGAATCTATAAAGAAACGCGAGTCCGACCGAGAGATAAGAAGAACATTAATAAATAATACGGATTAGCACGAAACATACGCGGAAAAATGCAGAAAATTCAGCATTCTTCCGCGTATAGTCTGCATAGTTCGGCATTCATATGGGGATGATCGGCCTAGACAATTGGTCAGTTCTCTCCTGCGCAAAGTAGAGCAACCTTGTGAACTCTTAAATCTATCAAGGAAATTCAAATGCAAAAAGCATTTCTTCAAAAGTAGCTGGTATCGTATCACCATTTTTTGGTGCTAAGGACCTTACTTTCGCTTACGCTTTAGCCTAAGCGACGTCTCAACTACCGACTTCTGATAAGTAGATTGGGGTGTTATATTTTCAGAATATATTGTGTAC
>JBAYAG010000044.1:0-5620 GCA_041669885.1 Minisyncoccota bacterium
CCGCAAATGGAAAACTATCACTTCACATGACTCAGCGTAGTTGCGACATGTTTTTGGGAGTTCCTTTCAACATCGCTTCATATGCTTTACTTCTATGTATGATTGCGCAAGTGGTCGGTATGGAGCCTCATGAATGTGTTCTTACACTCAATGATGCTCACATCTATCACGAACACTTCGATGTCGTAAAGGAACAGTTAAGTCGTGAACCAATGAAGCTTCCTAAACTCTGGCTTAACCCAGATGTGAAGGATATCAACAAGTTTACGATGGATGATATCAAACTTGTTGACTACGTTCATCATTCATCTATTAAAGCAAAAATGATTGTTTAGGAGAAAAAAATGATATCAATTATTGTAGCTACATCAAAAAATGGAGTAATCGGAAAGAATGGAGAAATTCCATGGTACCTTCCCGATGATCTTAAACATTTTGCAAAGATTACTCGAGAGCATACAGTGGTCATGGGAAGAAAAACCTATGAATCCATAGTAAAAAGATTAGGGTCTCCTTTGCCAGACAGAGAAAATATTATAGTCACTACCCAGGAAGATTACAAAGCACCTGGCTGTACTGTAGTAAAATCAATCGATGATGTAATAAAAAAGTTTTCAACAAATAGTGAAGAAATATTTGTTATCGGTGGAGGAGAAATTTATAAACAATTTCTTCAGTTTGCTAATAAACTTTATATTACAGAAGTGAAAATAGATTGCATTGGTGATATATCTTTTCCACAATATAATAAAAACGAATGGAAAGAAACTACTTCTGCACATCATTATAGAGACGAAAAACATTTATATGAATTTACCTTTCTTGAATTTGTCCGAAAGTGAAAATGATTGCGCAAATTAAAAGGCATCCGTGAGGGTGCCTTTTCTCTTGGTAATTACTTATCAAGAGACTTTTGTAATAAAAGTTTGAATTCTTCCCAAACCTTGTCGATAGGCTGACTTGCATCAATAGTCGCATTAGGAACATGAGTCAAAAACTCTCCGTATCCTTCACGAAGACGATTGTGAAAATCGATCTTACGAGCTTCAAAGTGATTTGTTTCCTCAGCACTCTGACCACTCTTTCTTGCAAGACCAATAACAGGATCTATATCAAAATAGATATACAAATCTGGTTTTAGATCACCAAGATAAAAATCCCTCATCTGCCAAAAGAAATCTTTTAACTCTTTAGCATCTTGAGCGATAATCTGATATGCAAATGTGGAAGAATCAAAACGATCAGAGATTACTGTTTTTCCAGCAAGAAGTGCCGGAATAATAGTATTCTTCATATGATCAGCTCGAGCCGCCCAAAACAAAGCAAATAAAGTCTTTGCATCTGCCTGACCAGCATTTGGAGATTTCAAAATAATATTACGGATTTCTTCAGCATACGGCGAACCACCAGGTTCACGAGTTATTACAAGTAAATCTCCATAAAGTTCCCGTGCACGGTTGAGCTGAGAAGTTTTTCCTGCACCTTCCCCACTATCTACAACGATAAATAATCCTCTTTTCATTTTTTCTCCTTTTTAAAATTGTTAAAAATACAAATCTATTTAAAAGATAGCAAAGAAAAAAATAATAGCAATTATTATTTTAATCCTAAAATAATTCTATCTATTTCACTATATAGATTTTCTTTTTCTTCTTCATTTATTATAGTAAAATCTGATCGAGCGATAGGACCAGCCTGATGAGTATTTTCTATTTGTGAATAATCACGAGAAATAACATCTTCTTTTTTAAGTGGGCGACAAGGTCGATTCTCTAATCTTTCTATACGTTTATCAGGTGAAGAATATATTGCAAGTACTTTAAAACTGTCTCCAAATTCTTTTTTGAATTCTAAATACTCCTCCCAAGAATAAAGGCTTTCTATTAACACGTTTGATGTTTGTGCTAACTCTCTAACTTTTGGAAGATTGAGTATTGCATATGCACTCATACCAAGCTTTTTTCTTATTTCTTCTCTAATTTTTCTTTCGTTTGCTTCATTTACTTCTAGGCACTGATTTTTCATCTCTTCAAAAGTTGCATCACCAAGATAAACCTTGGGCCAACTAGTTTTCTTAATTAAATATTCTACAGCTTCCGTTTTACCAGCTCCAGGCAAACCAACAACAGCTAAAATAATTTTATTTACCATAATATTTTTATTTCATATTTGAATAAGTCATAACTTCTTCATTCAACAATTCATATTTAACTCTTGCTTCTTTAAAAATTTCTTTACTTCTAGATCCAGCATGATAATCCTTTTCAGCAACTACTCTTTTAATACCAGCATTGATTATTAATTTTGCACAAGTATAACAAGGAGTCATCATACAATATAAAGTTGAACCATCAGTACTTACACCAAAACGTGCAGCCGCAGCTATAGCATTTTGTTCATTATGCGTTGTTCTTATACAATGTTTTGATTGGGTTCCATCTTCTTGTATAACAGTATTCATCTCGTGTCCTATATCATCACAACTTTGGCATCCTGCTGGTGCACCTACATAGCCTGTAGAAATTATATGTTTATCTTTTACAATCACACAACCAGTCCTTCCCCTATCACAAGTAGCTCTTCCACCCACCGCTCGAGCAATATTCATAAAATATTCATCCCAACTTGGTCTTACATATTTATTATTCTCCATAGATACAATTTTACTCCTGAAATATAAAAAACAAAGAGTAGACAAAACACAAAAAATAATGCAAAAACAATACAGAATATAGAATAGAAAAAACCGAGGAGACACCTTTTTGGAGATTCGAGGACTCACCTCGGTTTTTTATTGTATTTTCACTAGTGAGAGAGCCTTTATTTGACTTCTACCCACGCATACTTTTCTGCTGAAAAGTTGCGCGGGCACGTCTCGGTTCGTCAACCTCCGACCGGTTGAGGTCAAAATTAAAAAACACGCTCAATGCGTGTTTTTTAATTTATTTAACTTCAATTCCTTACAGGAACAGTACACCATTTGGATATTTTATTTCATTATCATTCATAAAATATCTCAAAAGGTTCGTCTCCGTCAAAAATAAAACGCGTATTAAACGCGTTTTACTATTTATTTGACGTCAACCCACGCATACTTTTCTGCTGAAAAGTTGCGCGAGCCCTCCTTACAGGAACAGTACACCTTTTACATTTTGATTACAAAACGTTCAAGGTCTTTCATTTGGGTCCCATCCCAAATTTCAACCTCAGCTTCACAGCTTCCGGCCGGTAGAAGTTAAAACAAAAAGATGTGCTATTAAGCACATCTTTTTTATTATTTAACTTCTACCCCCATAGATCTTGCTGCACCTTCTACCATTTTGATAGCACCTGCTAAATCGTTTGCATTCATATCTACAAGTTTCTTTTCTGCAATCTCTTTTACTTGATCTTTTGTTATAGTACCAACTTTCTTTGTATTTGGCTTACCAGAACCTTTTTCTTGTCCTATAGCTTTAAGTATCATACTTGCTGTAGGAGGAGTCTTCAAAACGAAATCGTAACTTCTATCTTCATAAACTGTTATAACAACTGGTAATATATCTCCTATATTGTCTTTTGTTGCAGTATTGAATTTATTTACGAAATCACCAATGTTTATACCTGCTTGACCAAGTGCTGGACCGATAGGTGGAGCTGGTGTAGCCTTACCTGCTGGTATTTGAAGCTTTAATTTCTTTGTTATTTTTTTTGCCATATCTTTTAAATTTTAATTAGTTAACTAGAGGCTTAACGATAGTAACCCAAAGCTGATAAATTATCAAGTAAAAACTAGACTTTTCTGATTTGAAGTAAATCTAATTCTACAGAAGTCTCTCTTCCGAACATAAGAACCATAACTCTTACCTTACCTTTTTCACTATCAATCTCTTTTATCTTTCCTTCAAGATCTTTAAATGGACCATCAACTATTTTTATAGACTCACCTACTTCAAAATTTATATCATGGGTAACAGTTTGAGTATTCATTCTTCCTAAAAGAAAATCGGTTTCTTTCTGAGTAAGTGGAACTGGATATACACCAGCACCAACGAAACCAGTAACTCGAGGTGTGTTTCTAACAACAAACCAAGAATCATCAGTGACGATCATGTCTACAAGTATATAACCTGGATATATTTTTTCTTCCTCTTCTACTCTCTTACTTCCTTTTATTTTTATTTTCTTTTCTATAGGGACGACAACATTAAAAATCTTATTCTGCATATTTAAAGAATCTATTCTCTGTCTAAGATTTCTCGCTACGGCATTTTCATAACCAGCGTAAGTATGTATAGCATACCAATTTCTTCCCTCTTCTATTGTTTGTTTAGCCATTATATTTTATTTATTTAAATTAATAGATAAGACTTTTGAGACCTATTGAAAATAGGTAATCAAATAAACCCAAATAAACTGAAACAACTATTGATACAAATATAACTAATACTGTAAACAAAAGTGTTTGTCTTTTTGTAGGCCAGCTTACATGTTTCATCTCGCCTCTTGTTTCTAAAATATAATTTGATAATTTTGACATGATTGATTTTTATTATTAATTAATAATTTATTAAAAATATTTGTAACTTTTCGTTTTTCTAACCCCTGAAGAATAAGAAAAACATAGTCACATATAATTTTCTGCTGAAAATTTATGCTGACCCCGACTCACTCACCTTCGTTCGCTCCGTCTTTGAAAAGCTCCATGTATTCGCTTTTCAACACTACGTTCGTTATTTTTCTTTAAAAAACCACCCTTTCGGGCTTGATAATATAGTAACATACTAACAGCATAAAAAGCAAGGGGCGGTTCACTTCGTGAACCGCCCCTTGCTTTTTGTATCTATTATACTTTATAAACTTTTTACTTTTAATTTATTTACTTTATTTCGTAAGTAATACTTACATTTGAAGTAATTTTACTTTCACCTGTGGGAATAACCGCTGGAGCACTCTGTTCTTTAGCCATTGAAGATACTGAATACGTTCTATCATCATACATTGGATAATTTGCACCTTCAGAGAAAGAGACTATATCCCCCAAGCTAACACCAAGCTGTTTAGCAAGTTTTTTAGCCTCACTCTTTGCTTCAACAATAGCCTCGTCTCTTGCTTGTTTTACTAAATCATCATGTTTATCATTTGTAAAAGTAAGTCCACTCATATTTGTGACTTTCAAAGCACCGAGATCAGAAATTATTTTACCAGATTTTGATAGATCTCTTATCTTTATTTCTATACCTTGAGTAACAACATAAGCTGCCAAAACTTGTTTGCTAGAATAAGTGTAAACATCAGATCTCAAATAATCGTATCTTGGATAAATATTATAATCTGTAGTTTTAATATCCTTTTCATCAATACCATCAGCTTTAAGATTCTCAATAATACTTGCCATCTTTGTATTTACCGCATCAGAAGCCTTTGATACATCAAGATTTTCTTCTGTTATTGAAAAAGTAACAGTTGCAAGATCTGGTTTTACATAAAGCTCACCTTTTCCATTTACAGTAATAACATTTCTAGCAGAATCTCTTCCTACATAAGAATAAGCCTTCATATCTTTAGCAACTTTTACTAAAAGAAAAAGACAAAGTATCCCAGCTAAAACTAAAGCTGTAATACTAAAACACTTATGATA